>DASZRR010000124.1:0-6721 GCA_035549055.1 Patescibacteria group bacterium
ATATTAATCAATTCACACAGTTAGCATACTTTAGAAATTCACAGCCGAAATCAGTAAAACTAAAAGCCAATCCACTACCCATCAGCGCATCTCGTAAGCGAAAAATTCCAAGACTAATTAATTCGCTTGAGTACTCTGAAAACTTAGCGGATTGCGCTTTTTCTTTCTCAAATTGCACAGACATAATTTTCTTATGAGGTTAGCAACCTGGTTACTGTGGGAGTTGAGGATAGTGGCATTTTTTGTATTTTTTGCCTGAACCGCACCAGCAAGGATCGTTACGACCAAGCTTCTGCTTGGCACCGCTGAACTCTGCTGAACTTGACGCAGAATCACGCTGATCGTTCTTTTCGCGTTGTTCCGCGACATTTCTTTTTTTCGCGTTGTTTTGTGCAAGCACGTCAGTGCTCACTTCACTCTCTGGATTATTGGTAACAGCTGAGGACAAATCGACTCGCGTCTGAGGAATTGGCGCCTCCTGGACTTGGACTTTGAAGATACGATGAACTACCTGATCGTCTATGTTCCACATCAATTGCTCAAACATTTGATACGCTTCATTTTTGTACTCAACCAGTGGATCTTTTTGCGCATAGCCTCGAAGACCAATACCTTGACGCAAATTCTCAATCGCGTCCAAATGATCCATCCATAAATTATCTATGACTGAAAGCATGACAAAACGCTCAACCTTGCGCATAATATCAGGACTGACAGCCTCCTCACGTTTTTTGTACACATCGTCTGAGATCTTGCCTAAAAAGGCTATTTTCTCCTCAGTTGTGTGTAGTTGACGCAACTGCTCAACCAGATGCGTCTGTGAATGGTCATCAAAAGGAACGATCGTAACATATTCTTGAATGATTTTCTCATTGACATTTTCTGCCTCCTCAAATGAGGCGGTTTCTGAAGTTGTAGTGACTAACGACTGGATAGCATTCTCAAGCTTTTCTCTCACATCCTGTGCCAAATTTTCCTGGAGTTTTTCTGCCTCAACGACTCTCCGACGAGTCTGATAGACAATTTCTCGCTGTTTGTTGAGGACGTCATCATACTCAACTAAGTGCTTGCGGATATCGAAATTAAACCCTTCAACTTTGACCTGCGCATTTTCAATCGCTTTAGAGACAAGACCATGAGTAAGAGGCACATCCTCAGGCATATTAAACCGAGTCATCAGCCCTGCGATGCGATCCCCGCCAAAAAGTCGCATAATCTCATCGTCAAGTGCGACGAAAAACTGTGACTTACCTGGATCTCCTTGACGACCAGAGCGTCCTCTGAGCTGATTATCAATACGCCGTGACTCGTGGCGTTCTGTACCGATGACATACAAGCCTCCCAAACTGAGAACTTCCTGATGAGCTTTCTCCCACTGCTTTATGCCTGTTTTATCTTCAGGCGCTGCTCCTCCAAGGATAATATCTACTCCGCGACCTGCCATATTGGTCGCCACAGTCACTGCACCTTTTTTGCCAGCCTGAGCGATAATTTGGGCTTCGCGAGCGTGATTTTTGGCATTGAGGACCTCGTGTCTCACGCCTTTTCTCTTTAATAGCTCTGATATAATTTCATTTTTCTCAATTGAAGTTGTACCGATGAGAATTGGCTGGCCTTTAGCGTGCGCCTGGGCGACTTCATTGACGACAGCAGTCAATTTGGCACGCGTTGTTTTGTAGACAGCATCAGAGAGGTCTTCCCTGATAACAGGATTATGGGTTGGGATGACGACGACATCAAGTTTGTAAATTTTATTGAACTCTTCAGCTTCAGTCAGTGCAGTTCCTGTCATACCCGAGAGCTTCTCATACATACGGAAATAATTTTGCAGGGAAACAGTGGCGAGTGTCTTGGACTCTCGCTGAATTGGCACACCTTCTTTCGCCTCAATTGCCTGATGCAATCCTTCTGAAAGTCGTCGTCCTTCCATAAGGCGTCCCGTAAACTCATCAACGAGAATAACCTGGCCATCTTTGACAATATAATCTTTTTCGCGATGGAAAAGTGTCCGAGCCTTCAAAGCAGCTTCTATATGATAAACTGTATCAAAATCCTGCTCATAAATATTCGAAAGGCCAAATAATTTCTCAATTTTGGCGATACCGTGATCTGTCAAATGGGCTGTGCGCAGCTTCTCGTCGATCTGATAGTCTGTATCAGGACTTAACTTCTCAACGAGCTTAGCATACTCGTAATACTTGGCTGAGGGCGCCTCGTCAGGGGCTGAGATAATATGCGGCGTACGAGCTTCATCAATCAACACTGAGTCAACCTCATCAACGATAGCAAAATAGAAATCTCTCTGGACAATCTGTTCCGGATCCTGAACCATGTTGTCACGCAGATAATCAAAACCAAATTCTGAGTTGATACCATAGAGGACGTCGCATTTATATGCTTCTTGACGTGAAATTGGACGCAAATGAGCCAAACGATCATCGATCTCACCTTCTTTGGTAAATGTCGGATCGAACATAAATGACGATTCACTAATGATTGAGGCAACCGAGAGGCCAAGAAAATGAAAAATCGGCCCCATCCAGCCCGCGTCACGTCGTGCTAGGTAGTCATTAACAGTAACTAAGTGAACACTTTTACCAGTTAGACTGTTCAAATACATAGCAGGGACAGCAGACATTGTCTTGCCTTCACCTGTTTTTTGCTCAGCGATTTTGCCTTTCGCCAAAACAGTTGCTGCCATCAGCTGTACATCATAATGGCGAAGTCCGACAGTCCGCAAAGCCGCTTCGCGAACGAGAGCAAATGCTTCAGGAAGGATACTATCCAACGATTCACCTTTAGTAACTCTCTCTTTAAGCTCAAGTGTGCGTTTGGGGAAGTCTTTATCTTTTAATTTTTTGACCTCTGATTCAAATGAATTGATCTTTGCAACCGTCGTGGAGAGGCTATTGATCTCTCGATCATTGCTATCGAAGAATTTGCCAACCAGGGGTAACATAGAGGCTAATTATAGCACAAAAGACATGTGAGTGATAGCCAAAAATTAATTTCTAAATTCTCTAATTGACCTAATTTCTAAAATGACTTGTTACTAAAACTGATTACTTGGAACTTATTTAGATTAATTAGAAATTAGAATAATTAGAAATTTACTTAGCTTCTATCTTATCTTTCCCCATATATGGTCTGAGGACTTCAGGAATGACAACACTGCCATCTTGCTGCTGATAATTCTCCAGAATCGCCACAATTGGTCGATTCATCGAAAACGCTGTACCATTAAGCACACTGAGAAATTTGCGCTGCTCGCCATCCTGATACCGCATATTAAGCCGACGTGACTGGAAATCAGTGACTGTTGAGGTCGATGTAACTTCACGATATCGTTGTTGCGAAGGAATCCAGGCCTCAATATCATACTTGCGCGCTGCGTTAAAGCCTAAGTCGCCTGTACAAATGCGTAAAACCTGGTAAGGAATCTCAAGCATCTGGAAAAACTTTTCCTCCAAACTCAACAAATACTCGTGTTCCTCGTCATCTTTTCCTTCCTCGACAAAGGAAACCATCTCGACTTTATTAAATTGATGAACGCGTAAAATTCCCTTGGTATCCTTCCCATAGCTTCCAGCCTCACGACGAAAACAGGTTGAATAGCCGACATACCGTCTTGGCAAATCTTCTTTTTGCAAGACTTCATTCATGTGCAGAGGGACTATTGATTGTTCAGAAGTGCCCACTAAGTATAAACCATCTTTCTCAAGATCAAAAATATTGTCTTGCTCTCCCATCGCAGTGTAACCGAGAGCATCCATCACTTCATGTTTGATGAGAACTGGTGGGATAACTGGAATAAAGCCTTCCTTAAGAAGCACCTCAAAAGCAAAATCTTTCAAGGCAGCTTCAAGTAGAGCTCCTTCATTTTTGAGATAGTTAAACCGCGCACCAGAGACTTCAGCTGCTTTTTTGACATCGATAATATCCAACGCTTCACCAAGTTCCACGTGGTCCTTGGGAGTAAAAGAGAATTTCGTCGGCTCACCAACTGTTCGCAACACCTCATTTTCGGATTCATCTTTGTCGACTTTGACATCAGATTTTGCGGGATTGGGAATAGTGAGAAGCAAATTATCAAGTTCTTCCTTGAGTGAAACCATGGAGTGTTCTTTTTGCTCAAGCTCTACTTTAAGATTGCTACCTTCTTCAATGGCTTTAGCACGCTCTGTCGGATTGGGATTGGATGCGGCTTTGGAGACTTTATTGCGTTGTTCACGGAGTGACTGAACCTCCAACGCCAAATCTCGACACTTCTGGTCAATTTCTAAAATATGTGAAGTATCAATCACTACATCTTTATTTTTTGCGGCAATCTCAAACGATCGAGGATTCTCACGCAGTAATTTAGTATCTATCATGATGGGATTATAGCGCGTTTGGGAGAGTAGATCAACGCAGAGCTTATTTTTTGGAGGAAGTTTTCTTAGATGGAGCTTTTTTAGCCGCGGACTTAGCGGCTGATTTAGCAGCAGCTTTCGGAGCTGCAGCCTTGCCATTTGTTGCCTTTGAAAGAGTAGATTTGAGACGTGCTGCTTTGTTGTCATGAATCAAATTTTTCTTTGCTGCTTTGTCGATAGCTTTAAAAGCTGCACTGACTGCGTCTTGTGAAGGGTTCTCTTTGGCTTTTTTGATAAGTTCACGATACCGCACACGAATATTGCGTTGTGCACGCTCACGAGCTGTATCTTGTCGCTGCTTTTTCTTGGCATGCTTAAGTAGTGGCATATAGACTCATATTGTAGCATGTTTGAGCCTCAATCACAACAATCTAATGACAATTCATCAAAAACCAATTACAATTAATTCCTATGAGCGATATTTTCAAACGCGGTCTTGAGGTACTTCTCAAACGTCAAACCAATATCATTTCCGCTGCGTATATCCTCATGGCCACAGTCATCTTTTCGCAGATTCTCGGTCTTGTCCGCAGTCGTTTGCTTATCTCCATTTTTGGTCCAACAAGTATCCTTGGAGTTTATAACTATGCTACCATCTTACCCGATACCATCTTCCAATTAGTTATTGCGGCGGCGTTCTCGAGCGCATTCATTCCTGTTTTTTCTGAGTATCTTATCAAACACAAAGAAGGTGAGGGACATAAAATGGCGTCAACCTTTCTCCTGCTGGCAACTATTGTCTTTACCGTCCTCTCAGTCGTGTTGGCTATCTTCGCTCCTTTTTTCCTTTCGCTCTTCAATCTCGGATCCAACTTCACTCCAGTACAAATGACCCTCATGGCTAACTTGTTGCGCCTGCTCGTCATTGGAGAACTGCTTTTTATTGTCGGAACATTTTACACTGCATTGCTCCAGTCATATAATCATTTCTTTATCCCGGGCTTTGCCCAAGCTCTCTACAATCTTGGCATTATTTTAGGCATTATTGTTTTTCATGGGTGGTTTGGCATCTATTCTGCACCCTTGGGAGCAATTCTAGGATCTATTATTTATATCGTTTGCCAGATCCCCCTTTCTTGGAAAGTAGGCTTTCATTTCAACCCGTCAGTCCATCTTTTTAGCAATAGCGGTGTACAGAAAATTTTTATTTTGATGTGGCCACGTACGCTTCAGGTAGGAGTACAACAATTCGGGACAATCGTCGTCGCAGCCATCATCTCATTTATGGCTGATCCTGGAAGAATGCATCTGCTTTTTGATTATGCCAAGACATTGATGTTTGCCCCTGTTTCACTTATCGGCTATAGCATCGCGCAGGCAGCCTTTCCCGTACTATCACGCGAGAAAGAACACCTTGAGGAGTTCAAGGCCACCTTTATGACAAGTCTGAATCAAATGCTTTATTTGATCCTTCCTGTCTCGGCTCTTATCCTCGTCCTGCGTATACCTATTGTTCGTCTTATCTATGGAGCTGATAAATTTGACTGGCCTGCAACAGTGCTTACAGGCATGACGCTAGCCTACCTTGCGATTTCCATATTTGCCCAGGGGCTCATTGTTCTTTTCTACAGAGCTTTCTATGCCCTTCATAACTCCTTTACTCCTCTTCTTACTAGTGCTATCGCTACTATTTTCCTTATGATCCTCGGATACATTCTCGTCGTCCTCAATCATCAGGGACTTTCTAGTATTGCTGTCGCATTTACTCTCTCTAACCTGCTTCAGCTTATACTTCTCTTTATTCTTCTTGATAGGCAAACAGGAGGCTTTGAACGCTCCACTCTTGTCCTCTCACTTACCAAATTTTTCTTTGCCACCATTCTCACTGGCATTGCACTCTATATCCCGATCAAACTTTTAGATAAGCTCGTTTTTGATACAACCCATACTATCAACTTGATTATCCTCACAGGTATCTCAAGTCTTGCAGGGCTCGTTATCTATCTATTATTGACGTGGCTCTTCAAAATCCGAGAGGCTCAAACGTATATAGAAATTTGTAAACATATCGGTAACTGGAGAGATATTCTCAAGGGTAGTGACGAAGTCATCGACGCCAATCGAACAAGCCTGTAAGACTTATTCGTATAACGATTCCTCACGAGGATCTTGCAAAACTTTTTTCATTTGATAAGTATTCAGACCAAACCATCCTTTTTCGTTAAAGCCAAACTGCTTATAGCCTCTTTTCTCATAAAAAGGTTTGTTTTCTAATTCAGATTCCAAGAAAATCATGTGCGCTCCCAGCTCTTTGACATGATTTTCTAAGAAGCTTAGTAATTCTCGACCAACCCCATTTCTCTGATATT
>DASZRR010000125.1:0-4164 GCA_035549055.1 Patescibacteria group bacterium
CTGCAATAACATCGATCGTTTTGTCAGTCAACGGCCTGGTAATCTCTTCAACCCAATTTTTATCCAAAATGCATCCTGCGTCTGAAAAAAGCAAAATATCATAATGAGAGAGCTTTACACCCTCATTTCTTCCAACTGATCGGTTTCCTTTTTTAATACTATAGATAATAGAAAGCTTTTTGTATTTTTGAGCTGAAGATATTATTTTTTCTAAAGTTGTGTCGGCTGAGCCACCGTCAATAATAATAAGCTCTGTGGGAAGAACTGTCTGCTCTACAGCTGACTTGATAAAGTCAGCGACAGTATTTTGTTCGTTCAGAGTAGTAATAATAAGGCTTGTCTTCATTTATTAGAGACCATCCTGCCTCATCATACAATATACCAGCCTCAAAATAAAGCTGAGAGATACCATAATGAAATCAATGTTATATTGATATTTGAATCTCTTTTACTTAGAATAAGAAAATTACCAGTATGAAAGTTATTATCCTCTGTGGTGGTGTAGGAACTAGGCTAAAAGAAGAAACAGACTTCAAGCCAAAACCAATGGTTTATGTCGGAAATAAGCCGATTATCTGGCATATCATGAAACATTTTTCCTTCTTTGGCTACAATGAATTCATCCTTGCGCTGGGATACAAAGCAGACTATATAAAGGAATTTTTCCTCAACCAAAAGGCTTTTACGACTGATTTCACACTGGAAACATCGACACACAAAACAAAGTTCTATTTTAAAAATCGTGAGGAAATTGATAATTTCTCAATCACCTTTGTCGATACAGGACTTGAGTCGTTGATTGGCAAACGTCTCCTGATGTGCAGAAAATACTTGGATAAAGATGACATTTTTATGGTGACCTATGGTGATGGAGTAAGTGATGTCGATATTAAAAAACTTATTGCCTTTCATAAAAAACAAAAAACAATCGGCACGATAACAGGTGTTCATCCCCGCTCCAAATATGGATTAGTCAAACTTCGAGCCAAAAATCTTGTGGAAAATTTTGAAGAAAAACCAGTTCTTTCAGATTGGGTCAATGGGGGTTACATGGTCTTCAACCATAAAGTATTTTCCTATTTGCGACAAGACGAGATGGAAATAGCTGGACTCAAGCGGCTTATCAAAGCCAAACAACTTTCGATGTACAAACATCAAGGGTTTTGGTTTGGCGTTGATACTTTTAAAGAACTTGAAGACCTCAATGCAATTTGGAATAATGGGCACGCCCCCTGGAAATTATGGCAATAAAAAAAATCCTTGTTACAGGATCTGAAGGGTATATTGGCTCAGTTCTGATACAAAGGCTTCTTGATGAGGGTTATGAAGTCGTCGGAGTCGATACCAAATACTTCCAAGAAACTCGCATAGGACCTCATCCGACCTATCAATTGCTTGAGAAAGACGTCCGTAAAATTACAGCAACAGATCTTGAGGGAGTTGATGCAGTTATCCACTTAGCCGCCCTCTCAAATGACGCGCTGGGAGAACTCGAATCTAAATTAACACGTACTATTAATTTTAAAGCGACGAAACGTCTTGCATTACTGAGTAAGAAAGCGGGAGTCAAACGTTTTCTGTTCTCTTCCTCCTGCAGTATATATGGTATAGCAGATGATGATATCGTCGATGAGACATCGAAAGTCAATCCGCTTACTGAATATGCAAAGTCGAAAATCGCATCAGAGCAGGCCTTGCAAGAGCTGGCTGATCGTTCATTTTGTGTAGTATCTCTTCGCAATGCAACTGTCTACGGCTTCTCTCCTGCTTTTCGTAATGACTTAGTAGTCAACAATTTCACGACCTGCGCCCTGGCCTTGGGTGAAATTCGTATCGAAAGCGATGGGACGCCATGGAGGCCGCTGATCGATGTTCGTGACCTCAGCAATATTTTTCTTCATTTTCTAGAAATCGATTCACGAAAGGTCAACAAACAGATTATCAATATTGGGTTTCCCGAAAATAATTTTCAGGTCAATGAATTAGTTAAAATTGTGCATCAGAAATTACCATCCACCAAAATTTCTTATACTGGAAACCAACCTGATTCACGAAGTTATAAGGTGAATTTTCAAAAGTTTCAGGGAATTTCCCCGTCTCTCAAACAAGAATGGGACATGGAACGCTCAGTGGTAGATCTTATCACGGGACTTAAGAAAATCAACTTTTCGCGTGATGATTTTATCAACAAAAAATATGCTAGGTTAACAATCCTAAAGAAAAAACTCAGGAATAAAGAACTCACTGCCCACCTCTACTGGAAAAGAGTTTTTTAGTGTACAATAACAGTCAATGAAAAAACTCATCTCAATTGTCATCCCCGCGTATAACGAAGAAGAAATGATCCCTCAACTAACTAAAAAATTGACTTCTTTCATGGACTCAATTCACAAATACTCTTTCGAAGTCATTATCGTGGATAATGGCTCACACGATCGAACAATGGAAGAATTAATAAAGTCTCGTAAAAAAGAAAAACGAATTAAAATTGTTCAGCTAGCAAAAAACGAGCGAGCTGATGGAGGAATTATCGCTGGACTTCATTTTGTTTTGGGAGATGCGGCCGTTGTAATGATGGCTGATTTACAAGAACCCCCTGAGGTAATACCCCAACTTATTAAAAAATGGGAAGAAGGATATGATGTCGTCTATGGCATTGTAATGAAAAGAAAAAAAGTACCGCTAACTCGGAGAATTAATACCTTTCTTTATTATAAAATAACGACCTTTTTGACACGTGGAATGGTAATTGAGAATGCGAGTGATTTCAGACTGATAGATCGTAAGGTTTATCAAACGGTTATATCAATGCAAGAGCACAACGCATTTTTTAGAGGGTTAATTGCTTGGACTGGCTTTAGGCAGATTGGTATTCCTTTTGATCGCTCTCCACGTGCAGCAGGGAAATCCAAGGCATACCTAAAAGACGTCATTTGGGTAGGGCTGAATGGGGTGTTTCCCTATTCTAATTTTTTCTTTTACCTACCTTTAGTCTTTAGTCTTATATTTTTTATATTGATAATTATTTTTGTCACAGTTCATGCTAATGATCTTGCATTCGAGTCGTTTTTTTCGACCTGCTTGCTCCTGACTCTTGCTATTATCCTTGAATATATTCGTCGAATTTTCAGTGAGGTACAAAACCGGCCTAGATTTATTGTTTCTGAAAAAATAGGATTATAATGTATTAACTATGGACCAAGGTCTTATTAAACTTTCTGACTACGTTATCTCCTATTTAGCTGATAAAGGCATCAAGGACATCTTCATGATCACAGGTGGAGGCGCTATGCACCTGAATGACTCAATTGGTAATTCAAAAGATATCACCTATTATTGTAATCATCACGAACAAGCATCAGCTATGGCGGCTGAATGTTATGCACGACTAAGAGGAATCGGAGCTTGCAATATCACTACAGGACCAGGCGGCACAAATACACTAACTGGGCTTATCGGAGCGTGGCTTGACTCAGTTCCAGTTATTTTTATTTCAGGTCAGGTCAAAAGGGAGACAATTGTTCCCAAAGGAAGTCATCTAAGGCAACTTGGAATTCAAGAATTAAATATTGTCGATGTCGTCTCGCCGATTACCAAATATGCTGTCCTCGTCGAGGACGAAAAAGCTATCAAATATCATTTGGATAAAGCTTTTTATGAAGCGACCAGTGGAAGACCAGGGCCTGTCTGGCTTGATATCCCACTTGATATTCAAGCCAAGCACATCAATCCATCAACTCTCAAAGGTTTTAGTGCAGAAAAAGATGAAATTTTTGACAAAAAAATAGTTCAAAAGCAAGTCAAGGAAGTTATTAATCTTCTTAAGGAATCCAAACGTCCAGTCATCTTGGCAGGAGGAGGCATACGCTTATCCAACGCCTACCCAGAGTTCACAAAACTTATTAATACTTTGGGTATTCCAGTTACAACAGGCATGTCTTCACATGACCTTATCCCCTCTTCACATAAATTATTTTTTGGTAGGCCAGGAGGATTTGGCGAGCGAGTTGGTAATTTTGTTATCCAAAACAGCGATCTTGTGATCTCTATCGGCTCACGTCTCCATCTCTGGATCATCAGCTATGATTACAAAAATTTTGCCCGAGCTGCCAAAAAAATTATTGTCGACATAGATCCTGCAGAATTAAAAAAACCAACGATTAA
>DASZRR010000126.1:0-5549 GCA_035549055.1 Patescibacteria group bacterium
TCTCGGCTCTCTTATCAGCAATCTCAACAAAAAAAGTACCAGCAAGCCAGAAGTCATTAAAGCAGTTCGCATCTATACCATTGGTAAAAGTCCCACCGTAAGCCTTGAAGCACAAATTGAAAAAAAAGGAGTTATCAAAATCGTTGCTCAAGGGTCGGGTATCGTTCAGACGATCCACGTCTCAGAGGGTGACACCGTCAGACAGGGACAGTACCTTGTCTCACTTTCCACTAACTACCAAGGAGGAAATGCTCCAGCGCTCCAAGCCCAACTTGCAGGCGCCCAGTTGCAGAATCTGAACGATACGTACGACACTCAGAAAGACATTATCTCCAAACAACGAGACATTGCCACTGCCTCGGCTGAGAACACTGACCAGCTTCGACAGATTTCCCAAAAATCACTCGACGATACCAAAGGGCTACTTGAGCTCAATCAAAATCTACTGGATTCACTCAATACATCAATTGCCCAACTTGAGCAAAATGGCGATCCACAAAATCAACTTCCAACGCTTCAGGCCCAACAGGCTCAACTTCAGTCAGGCGTGGACCAACTGCATAACAGCGTTCGCACACTTGAGTATCAAACAGATACCAATAATCCTCCAACTCTTTTGGCGACAACTCAAAAGGATATTACTCTTGAGCAGCTTGATATCCAAGAAAAAGCCTTGGATCTGAACAAAAAAGTGAGCAGTCTTCAGTACAACCTCGCTTTGGTACAAGAATCTTTAATGCATCCGGCTGCGCCTTTTGCGGGTACAGTCGAGCGTATTAACGTTCAAGTTGGCGAGAATGTCAGCTCCGGGACAGTCATTGCGACACTTGCCAGTTCAGATCAGACAACGACAGCGGTCGTACGCGCTCCTGAAAAAATTGCCTCCCAAATTTCACGAGTACAGCCTAGTATTCTTCATTTGCCAGATCGATCGATTTCGCTCACGCCAAGCTATGTTTCAACTGTTGCAACTGATGGACAACTCTATTCAATTCTTTATACATTACCTTCAGGGATTACCAGTCCGACGGATGGAGAATATATTTCTGTCGACGTACCTGTGGGTGTAGCTATGACCAACGGACTGGATCCTTATGTTCCTCTTGATAGCGTTTTTGAATCACAGAATGAGTCCACAGTTTTCCTCCTGCAAAACGATAAGGCCGTAGCACGCAAAGTCCAGCTGGCAGATGTGTATGGCCAGTATGTCTCAGTCGTTCAGGGGTTACATGATGGAGATCAAATCATCCTAGATCGTAACGTTGTCGCAGGTGATCGAGTCAAGCCGATCCATTGATCTAATTTACTATCGTTGTATGTATGCCAAAAGAAACCTCCTACCTTCACCATCTCAAATTCAATGAAAAACTCCATAATTCTTGGATTGCCAAGTATCTGGCAAACCCCAGACTCCTTATCCTTATTCTTTTAGCAATCATTGGCATTGGTTCATCCAGCTTTGCCACACTTCCTCGTCGTGTCTATCCCGAGATCAAAATACCTCTTGTCATCGTCAGCGATGTCCTGCCGGGAGCCAATCCACAAGACGTCGAATCGCTTGTAACTATTCCTATCGAAGACGCAGTCTCTGGTATCGAGAATGTTGATACAGTGACTTCATCCTCCCGAGAAAACGTCTCGGTGACGCAGATCCAGTTCAACACGGGCATTGATCCAGACAAGGCTCGTACCGATGTCCAGTCGGCCGTCGATCAGGTGAGTCTGCCAACTGACGCGCAGACCCCAAAGGTCCAGACAATTGATTTCGAGAATACTCCTGTTTGGACATTTGCACTTATCGGGAAGGGGGATGTAGCAAGTCTCACCCGTTTTTCCAAAATATTGCAAAAAAATCTTGAGGATCTTCCAACGATAGACTCAGTAACGACAGGCGGGTTAGAGGAGAGAGAAATTAGTATTGTGATCGACCAAAGCAAACTGACTACCTATAATCTGACTCCGATCCAACTCTCATCGCTTCTTAAATCAGCTCTGAGTACGTTCCCCGCTGGCACTGTGAAGACCCAAACTTCATCATTTGCTCTCAGCATCGATCCCTCAGTTACAACTGTTGATGATATTCGCAAGCTTGAACTCAACAACAACGGTACGGTCATTCCGTTATCTGCCTTGGCAACAGTCGTCGAGCGTTCCAAACCCAATCAAAATCCTAGTTTTCTCGCGACGTCTGAGAGAGGACCCGAACGCTCAGTCACTTTCAACGTCTTTAAAACTCGCTCTACCAATATTGACAATGCAGTCAAAGATGCCGAAAAGAAAGTGAACGATTCTCTGACAAATTATCAAGGACAGTTCACTGTCAAATCAATTAGCAACGCTGGAGAGGATATTTCCACCCAATTTAATGACCTCACGCGTGACTTTATCGAAACAATCATTCTCGTCTTTGTCGTTCTTTTTGTCTTTTTGGGAGCCAGACAAGCCTTCGTCTCGCTTTTTGCTGTCCCACTGACTTTTCTTATTAGCTTTACTGTCATGAATATGACGGGGATCTCACTCAACTTTATCTCCATGTTTTCGCTCCTTTTGGCTCTTGGATTGTTAGTCGATGATACGATTGTTGTCATTTCTGCAATGACTGCGTATTATCGATCAGGGAAATTTACTCCCATCGAGACAGGCCTTCTGGTCTGGAAAGATTTTATCACCCCAATTCTGACGACAACCTTGACGACAGTTTATGCCTTCCTGCCAATTTTGATCTCAACTGGGATTATCGGGGAATTCATCAAGTCAATCCCAATCGTAGTCTCTAGCACCTTGATTGCTTCCTTTGGCGTAGCCATGATCATCACCTTGCCTTTGATGATTATTTTGCTCAAACCTCGATTACCAAAAAGAGTCATTGTGCTGGTACGAATTCTTTTTGTTGTTGTACTCCTAGGAATCTTAGTAGCAATCCTGCCTAAAGGTCCGCTTCTTCCGCTTGCACTCCTTGCGTCGGGAATATTTATCTTCGTGACCGCAAATGTGCGGCTCCTGCTTATCCGACAAACCAAGAATCTTATTATCAGACAGCAACGTTCCAGGCCGGTTTTGAAAAAAGCTCCTTACTTTATTGAGAATGGTTTGATTAGTTTTCATCATATCAGTGAAAGCTACAAAAGAGCAATCACCTCCATCCTTTCCTCGCAATCCAATCGCCGTAAAGCCATGGCCATGGTCATCATCTTTTCCATTTTTTCTTATCTTTTGGTGCCATTGGGCTTTGTCCAGAATGAATTTTTTCCAAAAAGTGACCAAAATACTATAAGTATGTCTATCGAACTTCCTTCAGGAACTAATACAGACACATCCACACAAGAAGCATTAGCCGTTCTAAATCGTTTGCGCAAACTGAAAAATGTAGAATATGTCACGGCTGATATTGGACAGTCGGCAGGTGAACTTGGTGGGGGAGAAAGTAGCGAAAGTAACAATATCCTTTTTTCACTTGTTTTGCCCGATCAATCACAACGTGATCAAAGTTCCATTCAAATTGGAGAAGAGCTGCGTGATAGTTTTGCCACCTATACCAAAGGAAAAGTGACGGTGACCGAAGCAACGGGTGGGCCACCGGCTGGAGCTGATTTGCAGATCAATCTTTTTGGTGATGACCTTTCAGTCCTTGATACCTATGCCAACAAAGTCATGGATTATCTCAAAACACAAAAAGGAGTTACTGACATCACCAAATCCATTACCCCCGGGACGAGTAAGATCGTTTTTGTCCCCAACCAAGAACAGCTCGCAGCCAATAATATCACACAAGATCAACTAGGCTTGTGGCTTCGGACGTTTGCCAGCGGATTTACTCTTGATACCGCCAAACTCAATACCAACGATGCGTTCTCCGATCAAAAGCTAGACATTACCCTGCGCACGGCAACGACGCTCCAAAATGTCGGAGACGTCTCAACTATCACTATTCCATCAGGCAATGGGGCACTTCCTCTAACCAGCCTGGGACAATTTGAATTGCGACCAAATCCGACTCTCATTTCTCGCCAGGACAACAAACGAACTATTTCAGTCACGGCTACAGTCACCCAAGGTTATACAACAACTGAATTAAATAGCAAACTTGAAAAATACGCCAATACAAAGTTGCAGTTACCGCAGGGATACTCCTGGCAGACAGGAGGCGTCAACGAAGAAAACCAAAAATCAGTTACCTCTATCCTCCAAGCAATGCTTATCTCATTTCTCCTCATCATTGTCACGATGGTTGTGCAATTTGGCTCGTTCCGCAAAGCAGTTATCGTCATGCTCGTCATTCCGCTTTCAATTTCTGGCGTATTTATCATCTTTGCGCTTTCACACACGCCGCTTTCATTCCCAGCTCTGATTGGCGTCTTAGCGCTTTTTGGCATCGTAGTCAAAAACTCGATTCTTATTGTCGACAAAATCGCAGCCAATGAGGAAATTGGTATGGATTTTGTCTCAGGTATTGCAGATGGCGCCTCTAGCAGGCTAGAGCCAATCGCTCTGACATCGTTAGCTGCTATCATGGGGCTTATCCCGATCACCATCTCCAACCCTCTTTGGCGAGGCTTAGGCGGTGCAATTATCTCAGGTCTGACGTTCTCAGGCACAATCATGCTTTTCTTTATACCAGTTGTATATTACACCTGGTTTGCTTCACGTAAAACCAAATCCTCCCGCTCCAGACAACCTCTATAGTGACTTATTAACAGGCTCATCCATTACCAATCTCAACAGTGTCATAGTACGAGGCTCTCTGAGCCGCCGTGCAAAATTGTTCGTCAGCTCAATCTTTTTTCACAGAGATCTATTTTTTATATTGATCAAGTAGCGATATAGTTTGTATGCATTTATCATAATTGACAGTTTTTTGCTTGTCAGATAAGATTTGTCCAATGGGCAATGATGCTGACTGCTAACAGAAACAGCGTATCGCAACTCAACGATACAGGAGCAAAGCCCAAGAAGTGCAAAACAATTTATAAGGAAAAATGAAGTTCAGCATCACAAGCCTGAGCTGATTTTTTATCTCAATTATGATTACCTGCCCGGTAAATAGTTTTTGCGCTGACAATTGCAACCCCTCATATCCAATGTTGGAAGGATGTGAGGGGTTTTCTATTTTTTTGACCCCTGCTCTCACTGTCTCGAACATAGTGGAACAGTAAGAGCAGGGAGTTGTTATCACTGACCGAAAAAGAGGTGAAAGATGATCAAACACTCTAGTTCCTTTTATAAAAGATTTTTACCAGCAACTCTTACCTTTTTGTGTCCTTTTCCTCATAAATTTATAAGTTATTACTTATTAGATATTTACATCTCATAAAAAGGTGATCTCTTTTTGTGAGATAAGAAGTACCCTAATAAGAAAGGAGGTGAATTATATGACACATCTTAAAGCCAAGATAGTTGCCAGTGCTGCAACAGTTGCTCTGCTTGCAACATCTTTTGCACCTGCAACATTTGCTTCAACTCACATCAAGGTGAAGAAGAATGGTGCTGGATCCAAAAACACGGTAACTACCAAGAATACATCAAAGACTACCGTAGACCAATCAAATGCT
>DASZRR010000127.1:0-2784 GCA_035549055.1 Patescibacteria group bacterium
TTTTATCCTTTCCAAGATTTTCTCCAAAACTTGTTGTTTGGTCTGGTCGTTAGTTGAGACGACGAAATCGGCATATTTTGCATAGAGAGACTGTCTTTTGGTAAAAAGCTCTTGAGCTTTGTGCGTGTCTTGAAAAAGTGGACGATTGGTGTCTTTGCCGATTCTTTTAGCAATTGTTGCAAAAGGGGCAGTTAGATAGATGAGGATACTTCCCTGCTTGAGATACTTCATCGTCTCTTCTTTGGTCACGACTCCCCCGCCACTTGAGATAACGCCTTCATTTAACTTAGAGATATCTTTTGCAACTTCTGTTTCCAGATCACGAAAAGAGGTCTCGCCTCTTTGTCTAAATATTTCAGGAATTGATGCGAGTCCTGATTTTTCAACAATCATCGTATCCATCTCGTAGGTTGGGAGTTGCATTTTCTCGCCAAGTAATTTAGTCAATGAACTCTTGCCGCTTCCCATAAAGCCGATAAAAATAATTTTCATATTATGCATAGCTCGCTACAATCTGATCAGACATCTGTTTGTATATCCCACGGATAACATTTGGGTAATCAGGGAGTTCATGTCCAGGATAGCGCGGCTGGGTGGTGCGTGGGGATATAAGCGCAGGGCAGCCATCAATAACTGAGGTTAACGGTTCATTGTCTTGTTTTTCTTTGAGTCTTGACCTCGTCGGTTCGGTAAAGATAAGACCATCATCAGCTATTTTAACCCTATCTGTTCTGTAACCGACAAGGATATGCCCTTCATAATAATCGTGCACATCTTCTCCAAGAATCTGAGAGTCTCTGAGGTGGAGCTTTGTCACAGGGTTAAAAAAACTCTCCCAACTGCCCATCAGTATTTTTTGTAGAAGATCAGGATTAGGGTCATCTGGAGCTAGTTCTTGTGCGATTCTATTGAGACCAAAGCCATATTCCTCAAAAAGGGTGGAAGCAGCGCTGAGAATATGAGTTGCTGTTGGTAGACCTCTAGGATTTCCTATTGTATCTAATTCTTCGACTACTTCTGTAAGCCAAGGTGTTCCATCTGTCTCAGGTGGTTCAGCAATTGTTTTGTTTGCAATATTTGAAAAAAGGTATTGAGTAGCTGCTATTACCTGCTCCTCAATAACAGGGACTGACAAGCCAGCAGGCGTTAAATCTCTATAAGCATCCTCTATTTGAGGTCGGGCAGTACGATACGTAGCATCAATGATAATTCCAGTCAGTGCGTCTCGCCAGCCTTTGAGAGGGTCATTATTCTTTGAATCAGGAGTAAGAGTCTCAATCCTGAGTTTTTCCTTTGCGTCTGCAACCCCATCTGTTACCAGTGCGTGGAGAGCAGGGCCTTTTTTGAGTCCTAAAGGGGTTTCTTTTCGGCGTTCAAACCCGAAAGGACATCTACTTGGTGTCTCAGCTAGCATATCCCAACTCCAATTTGTTTGAGTTCGTCCCAAAAATTGGGGAATGTTTTTTCAACGACTTCAGGATGATTGATCTTCATGCCTTCTAATTTGGCTCCAGCTACGGCAAATGACATCGCCATCCGATGATCACCATAGGTATCAATTGTCGCTGGCTGAGGATCACCGCCAAAAATGGTGATCGAGTCTTCAGTAGTCTCAGTCTTGATACCCATTTTGGCAAGTTCTGTCGTTAGTGCCTGAACTCGTTCTGTCTCTTTGATACGGAGTGATTTGACGCCTTTAAGAATTGATTTGCCCTTGGCAAAAGCACAAAGCACTGCGAGCGTTTGGGCTTGGTCAGGGAAATCCTCCATATTGACCTCAATTGGTGCGATAGCTTTACCAGCAATCGTGATTGAGCGCTCATGGAGAGTAATCGTATTTCCCATACTTTCTAAAATACCCATAATTTTTGCATCAGCCTGCTTGGAATGAGGATTGAGGTTATCAAGCGTAAGTGTTGACTGAGTCAAAGCAGCAACTGCCAGAAAGTAGCCGGCACTTGAGAAATCGCCTTCCACAGTGTAGCTGTCTTTGTGATATCCCTGGCAGTCAGGGATATGATAGCTTGTGTAATGGTAATTGATAACGTCGGCGCCAAACTTCTTGATCGTGTCAATAGTCATATCGATGTAAGGTTTGGAAATTTGATGACCTATGACATCGATCGTTATATCCCCTACAACTGGTGCAACCATCATAATGGCTGAGAAATACTGACTGCTCATATCGCCTGTCAGATGGGTTGTCCCTTGTCTCAGTGATGAGGAGGTGATTTTAATCGGTGGAAATCCTTCTTTTCCTACATACTCGATTTTTGCTCCCAGAAGTCTGAGTCCGTCAACAAGAGGGCCAATTGGCCTTTTGCAAAGACCTTCCTGACCGGTAAGAATTTTAGTTCCCGGGACAATGCATGCTAGAGCTGTCAGAAATCTGATAGTTGTCCCCGACAAATGACAATCTAGGGTAACGTCTTTATTTTCAACGTCCTGGAAATTACCGACGACTGTTATCGATGTCTCATTTTGTTCTGTTCGAATTCCAAGTTTATGCAAACTGTCAATCATCGCTCGCGTGTCATCGCTAAATAGCGGATTTTTGATAACGACTGCATCTTGGGTCAATGCGCCTAACAATAATGCACGGTTGGTATAACTTTTAGAACCCGGGATCGTAATGGTCTTGATCACCGGACTGCGCAAAGGTTGTAGTTCTATCATAGTTTTTTTTTGGGTAAAATTTTGGTGAGAAAGTGAGGGTAAAGGGTACTTTGTCCGTGTACCAAATCGAAATACTCCTTGCGAATGTTGCCCGCGACACTACCTAAT
>DASZRR010000128.1:0-3297 GCA_035549055.1 Patescibacteria group bacterium
TGGTACCAATCAAGTTTCCTTTGTAAAATTAGAAATTGAGTACGACAATACCAAATTAGCAACACCCTCAGGTAATTTTTTTGACATCAATCCCTCTTCTAAGTTACAAATCCGCCAAGGGCCAGTCTTTGATGATGGCAAAGTGACAATTGATGTTGATACTAATTCTGTGCCTACCAACGCAATCCGTTCCTTGACTAAAATCGGTACTGTTCATTTCCAGGCTATTGCCGCCACTGACACCCAAACCCAAGTAATTTTTGGTCAAGCCTCACAAGCTCTCACTGTAGGTTCAGCAGACGAAGCGAGTACAAATGTCCTGTCTACAACAACACCAGCTATCATCGATGTTGTCGCGCCTTCAGAGCCTACCCCGACAGTCAGTGAAGCGCCAACTCCTACTCCAACAGGGGAACTTACCCCAACTCCCACAACAACTGCTGAGAATCAACTTCCAGCTTGTACTGCTCTGACTGTTGATGTCGCAACAGGCGCAGCTCCTCTGACTGTCAAATTCACAGCAACTGGTACTGATCCAGATGGGACTATCGATAAAATCACACTGAATTTTGGTGACGGAAATGTAACTCCGATTACTGATGGACTTGGGACAGCCTCAGTCTCTGCCACCATTGGCCACTCCTATAGTGATGGGGGAGTCTTCACCGCCTCAGCTGTCATGACTGATGATCAAGGTGCTGATAGTACTAACTCTTGCACACAAACGATTACTGTCGCGGGACCAACAGCTACCCCCACTCCGACACCTACGGCAACACCGGCAGGGACATTGACACCTACTGCTACGGCCACGCCTACACCTACGAGTGGAGGAGTTGTTTCAACAGACACACCAACTCCCACGCTTGTCAGTCCTGGACCTGGAGCTACCATTGTCGGACTGGGAGCATTCTTTACTGTCCTGAGCGTAATCGGCGGTGTCCTCTTCTTCCTGCTCTAATGAGCGGAATTAGGCTTTAGGAGATAGCTTTAATCAGATAAACAATTATCCCAACCGGCGCGTGAAACTGGACTTTTTCATTTATTTTTTTGCCAAGAAGCGCTTTACCTAAAGGAGATTTGTAAGAAATTGAACCCTGCGAGGGATTTGATTCTTCTCCACCGACGATTTGATAGGTCACTTCTTTTGAGCCGTCAAACAAGACAACGGTCGACCCAAGCTCGACACTATCTGATTTTTTACTTTCAATAATCTTACCGTATCTGAGCATATGATTGAGGTAGCGAAGCCTACTATCAATTTGACTTAATTTCCAGCGTGAGGATTTATAGTACCCATTTTCTGAAAGATCTCCCATCTCACGGGCCTTTTTCAAATGCATCACAGCCTCCGGCCGTTCGGAGAGCAAACGGGTTCTCTCTTCTTTGAGTTTGTTAAACCCATCAAGGGTAAAAGGAATTGGGTCAACTTTGGCTTGTGCTTTCTTCATTTTTCTTCCTCAACTCGTCTAGATCGAGTACATACAAATCAGTATCTCTTGAAGTTGGTGTCTGTGCTGGATCGGCTTCCTGAAAGCCAAGTCGTTTCAGATAATCTACTTGGAACTGTTGTTCTGGGTGTAAAACTTTGGTCACAACACGGTGTGCATCACTTTCTAAAGCCAGATGTAATCTTTCTTCTACTAATTTTTTGTAGACACCTTTCTGCCTATATTGTTCATCCACATACGCTTCCCCAAATCCGACCCACCCCTTCCATTTGCTTCCATAAATCTCTTCGTCTGACTCAATCATTCCAAAACCAATTACTTTCTCACCATCGAATGCTACCACATATGTCGCCTCCGTATTCAAAGATTCCTGACCAAAAATCTGCTGAGCGCTTTCATCCTGACCACGATGATCGTAGAGTTTTGCAAGCAAAGTATATATTTGCTCTGTATATGGTCCGAAATTTACTTTACCAGTCTTTTCAGGAGAAAATACTTTTGTCGCAAAAATTGGTTTTATGAACTCCCCTCCATTTGGTGATTGACTGTCTTTATTATCCATATCAGCTTTCAATCAACGAAAAAAGTGCTTCTTGCGGCAGTTGCACTTTACCTGTCTGCAACATACGGGATTTCCCCTTCTTTTGAGCTTCCAAAAGCTTGTCCTTACGGGTTCGATCGCCACCACTCATTTTGGCCAAGACATCTTTTCTAAATGGCGGAATCTCCTCCCGAGCAACAATACTATTATCTAAAAGGGATTGGATAATCTGACGAAACTGCTGACGGGGGAGTGATTCTTTCAGTTTACTCGCTTTCTGACGCGCTACATACATTGACTCATCTTTATAAACCAACTCTGATAGGACATCAATCGGATTGTCATTGATACGTACTTCAAGTTGGATCAAATCAGCTGGTTTGTAATCAGTAATTTCATAGTCAAGACTGGCAAAACCACTCGAAATGGATTTAATCTCCCCAGACAAATTGCGCATAAACATCGAGTACGGCATCTCATAAGAGAGCGTCGCATAAGACTCATGATACTGCATATCCAAAAGTGTACCTTTATTTTTTTGACAAACCCCCATCACACCACCTACATATTCTGTAGGGACATAGACGGTAAGGAGCATATACGGCTCATAAATCGTTCCATCATCTCTTTTGTCGTAGAGAACTTGTGGCATAGTGAGAAGAAGATCGAGACCAAACTCCTGTTGGAGGCGTTCTTTGACGATTTCAGCATGTAATAAACCTAAGAAACCAACCCGAAAACCGCTTCCTAAATAGGCTGAATATTCCTCAGAATAAGTCAATGCCGTGTCATTCAATGATAGTTTGCCTAACGAATCTCTCAGATGCGCGAAGTCTTTTTGGTCTTTGGGGTACATACCAAAAAACACCATTGGCTTGGGAGTTGTATACCCTGGCAGGGGAGAGGCAGAACTATTTTGCTCACGGATCGTATCTCCGACTCTCGCCTCTCTGATATTTTTGATACCAGTGATGACATAACCGATCTCACCGGTAGATAGACTTTCAGAGGATGAGAGGTAGGGTGAGAAATAGCCAACATCTGTCACGTCTGTTTTGACTTTACTTTGGGCGAACTCAACCTTATCACCTTTTTTGATACTCCCATCAATAATTCGTACATATGAAACTACTCCGCGATACTCATCATAAACCGCATCAAAAATCAAAGCGCGCAACGGCGAATCTGTTGAACCCTTAGGAGCTGGGAGTTTTTCCACAATTCTTTGCAATAGAACTGAGACGTTTTCGCCAGTTTTGGCCGAAATGAAAATAATCTCTGACTCAGCAAAACCAAAAACCTCAG
>DASZRR010000129.1:0-5974 GCA_035549055.1 Patescibacteria group bacterium
GAGCCTGAGCGTATCGGTCATGGTATCAGAGCAGCCTATGACAAAAAATTAATGGCAGAACTTGTCAAACGCGATATCGTGCTTGAGGTTTGCCCGATGTCAAATCTTGTAACCCAAGCGGTTGAGAACTGGGAAGAGCTGGAATTTATCCTAAAAACACTGCTGCAAAACAATGTCAAATTCACAATCAATACCGACTGGCCGGAGACGATCGTCAATGCCCACTTGCGCAAACAATATCGCACATTGCTGGAGAGAAAAATTCTCACTGAGGAAGAACTAACGCAATGTAACAAGATCGCTTTTGAGAGTACTTTCGTACCTGGCCGCGGCCTCCAAGCCTATCTCTAATAATTTTCTCCGGCGTTGGTGATGAGGATATCATGAGGGTGTGATTCAGTGAGTGAAGCATGGGTGATCTGGATAAATTTGGCCTTCTCCCATAATTCCTTAATCGTCTTGGCTCCCACATAATACATACCCGATTTGATACCCCCAATTGATTGCTCGACCAGCTCCTGGACTGTCCCTTTGACAGGGACTAAACCTTCAACTCCTTCTGCTACCAATACCCGGTCTTTATAATAACTTTTGCCGTGGAATTCGTCCTCTGACTTGATCTTGGCACCTTGCTTCATCGCACCAATTGAGCCCATACCCCTATATTCTTTGAATTTGTACTCTTCCTGATCTGTCAGAATGCTTTGGAAACGATGTGGCACTTGCATACGAGTTAAGGTGTGAACTTTTCCCGGAGACTCAAGAGCTGAAGCAAAAAACGAGCCCATCATGACAATACTCGCACCCGTTGCCAAAGCCTTCACCATATCGCCTGAGTATTTAATCCCGCCATCAGCAATAACCGGAATACTCTTTGACTTAGCGGCTCTGACTGTTTCAATCAATGCTGTAACCTGAGGCACTCCCATGCCTGAAATGATGCGTGTGGTACAAATAGCCCCAGGCCCCATACCGACCCGCAACCCATCCGCGCCTGCTTCAATGAGAGCCTTGGCTCCGTCAAAGGTGGCAATGTTCCCAGCGATAACCTCAAGAGTGGGGAAGTGGGATTTAATATATTTCAGCGTAGATATAATTGGCTCTGAGTAGCCATGCGCTGAATCAATAACCACAACATCAACCTTGGCCTTGACGAGTGCCTCCACGCGCTCTTCAAAGCCGCGGTTGCAACCAACTGCTGCACCCACCAATAATTTTTGGGCCTTTACCTTCGCTACCTCCTGTGCCTGATCGGGGACAGTCAGATTGCGATGGATAATGCCAATCCCTCCAAGTTTTGCTAGTGCTATAGCTAATCCAGATTCAGTCACTGTATCCATCGGAGCTGAAACAAAAGGGGAGTCAAGCTGAATTGACCGGGTGAGTGAAGTCTTTAAAGTAATTTCCGCTCGCGAAAAGTCGCTATATCCAGGGAGGAGTAAAACATCATCAAAGGTGAGCGCTTGGGAAAATTGGTAAGAATCCATAATCAATCATACTAATAATTTTGTGTCTCGTCAAGCCAAGTTATCCACAATTAGCAGTCTTATAGTTATGCTGCTTATTCTGTGAAAAGTCAATAAACTCCGTGAAATAACTATATCAAACCCTATCTTTCGTATTTTTTTCATTATAGGTCTCTCCCACTTCTCTCGTTCTCTTTCATCTCATTTTTTGTTCACTTGCTGTAAAATTAAATTAGAATTTTTAACTGAACCAGTGGTAAAGAATGAATTTTGACTATTTTTGGTTTTAGATACTAAGTGTTTCTTCTGCAAGAGCTCACGCGTGCGTCGTGCTATCGCCTCTCCCGAATCAACTATGGCTACTCCCTTCCCTAGCTCATCCTCAATCAGATCACGTATCAAAGGATAATGTGTACAACCAAGCACTACTGTATCTATTTTCTCTCGCTTTAGTGGCTCAAGGATGCTTGGCAGCGCTTTTCTCAGGCCTTCTCTCTCCCCTGCCTCAATGAGAGGTACAAGCTTGTTGGTGCCAATGGTGACTGCATGACACTCTGCAGCAAAATCATCGATTAGCTTGTGTTGATAATCACTTTTGGCAGTTCTCTCGGTAGTTAGAATCCCTATCCGCTTGGTTCTACTGATAGCTACAGCTGGTTTGATAGCTGGGACTACGCCTACAATCTCAGTAGGAGGATATTTCTCTCGTAGCTTATCAATGCATGTGACCGTAATTGTATTGCAGGCAGCCACAATGATCTTGACATCATGAGTGAGCAAAAACTCTACTAATTTACTAGCTAAGGCAAAAATTTCTCTTTCAGACTTATTACCGTAGGGAGCGTGCGCCGAGTCGGCAATATAGAGTGTTCGCTCGTGAGGAAGAAGCTTATTGATCTCCTCCCATACACTCAGGCCTCCTACACCTGAATCGAGAATACCTATAGGAGAGTTAGGAGTCATACCTAGTAGCAGGAGTGGGGATCGAACCCACGACCTCAGCGTTATGAATGCTGTGCTCTAACCAACTGAGCTACCCTGCCTCGTCAAATCAAGGCTCAAAGCCTCACGAAAGTAGCTAAAAGTATATCAGTTTGACCAGCCTCAAAGCAAATGATATAATCGTATCTCCTCTTCTCTATCGATAATTACTCGCCGCATGGCTCGCTTCAACAAAGCAAAATCGTTGAGAAGAAACTTTTCCATGTCCAAACGCGCGGGGTAGTGTAAGGCGCACGCGAGGCTCATAATCTTGCAGTCTAATTTCGATATTAGCCCCGCAACAAAGAAGAAAAACAGGCCGAAAGGCCTGTTTTTTAAGAGGGAAAACTATTCAGAGGCAAAAAACAGCTTCCACCACTGCTGCCATGGTGCTATGGATGCTGGTGATGATGCCTTCCCTACTGAAGATGACGCCTCCTGACTGGCACCCAAGAGCACTACCTGCTCTCCTGGCTTGACCATAAATAGTTTGTCGCGCGCTTCTTCTTCGACAAAACCCGGTTTGCTGACGCGAGACAGCTGGTCTTTGAGCTTTTCATTCTCATCGATCTGGACTTGGAGCTGCTTTTGCGCGTCTCCGATCAAACTTTTCTTCTGCCAAAGGTTGACAATTGAACGCAACAAATTATTCATGATGAAAAGAGAAATAATTAAGATAAGAATGTAGAGTATTTTCTTCATTTTTAATTATATTGTCTTATCAACCTTTTTATCTCAGCAATAAATAGTATCTGTCTCTTGACTACTTGCAAAACAGCTGATATTATGGGATAATCTATCTCTATGGAACCGACAAAAATCCGAGATGCCCACCAAAAATTTATTGAATTCCTCAAAGGGAAAAAACATTCAAGTAGCACTATTCTAGCATATGGCAAGGATATCGAGCAGTTAGCTTCGTTCTTAGAGGAAATCAACAAGCATCACGTGAGTGATGTGACGTCTGATGACCTACAAGCATTTCTTGCCAAAATGTCTGAAAAGGGCTACACACCCAAGTCACTTTCTCGTAAATTGAATTCCACACGTACCTTTTATAGGTTTTTGAAAGTCAATGAGATGATCACTGATGATCCTTCTCTTTTGGTCTCTCATCCCAGGTATGAACTTGCTCCTCCTCGCATCCTCAAACCAACAGAGTATCGCGCTCTTCGCGATGCTGCCCGTCATGATGCACGGATGTTTGCCATCATCGAATTACTCCTCCAGACAGGCATTCGTATTGGTGAATTAGCAGAACTGCGCCTCTCAGATATCCAACCAGATGAGCTGCATATTCGCCCTTATGAAAAACACGGTGAGCGTACGGTTCCCCTCAACCGTCCTGGCAAAGAAGCACTCAATGCCTATCTTAAGGCTCGTCCACAAGTGACAGATGACCACGTCTTTATTACCAAATCAGGTAAGCCTTTTTTGGTACGCAATATTAGAACAGCAATTGAGCGTTACTTCCGCATTGCCGAAATTGAAAATGCCAAAGTCAATGATCTTCGTCATACGTTCGTCGCTCATCACCTCAAGCATGGCGTCTCACTCGTTTTACTCTCAAAAATCCTGGGGCATAAAAGAATCTCAACCACTGAGCGCTACTTGGAGTACGTCAAAGATCGCGCCAAAGATACTTCTTCCCTCTCAGAATTGTAAAAATGCCCTCCCCAGAAAGAGTAATTGAGTTTGACCCTTTAGAATGGCAACGAGGCAAACATAACTCCGCAGAAATTGAAAAAACCCGCTATTCTTCTGAAGAGCAGTTAGCCTTATTAGAGCAGTTAGAAGCCCAATTTAATGAAGCTATCCTTCAAGGGCATCAGGAATATTCTAATCAAAATAAAATATATGGTATTGTAGGTATTGCACTATATGGGAGCTGGTTCCATGGGACTGCTCATCCAAAATCTGACGTCGATGGTTGTCTATTAGTAAATAATTCTTACCAAGATGATCATGATTTTGGCTATAGGCTTGAAACTGTTGGCTTTAGTCGTCCATTTGAAACCTTAAGTCATATTAACATTGATACTGGGCAAGGATCTGCTGGTTTTCTCCATTTTGGCTATAGAATTATTACTCCATTCCCAAAAATTGATTCAAAAGCAAAAGGGATTATTGAAAGACTACTTAAAGAACAACCCTACGAATCCCCCGAACCCTGGGAAACAGAGATAGCTGAGTATATTCGTAATAAAAGGAACCTGCAATAGTGGGTCTGCTTGGGATCGGACCAAGGACATCTATCTTATAAGGATAGCGCTCTACCACTGAGCTACAGACCCGAGAAGTAAAGCGATTGTAGCAGAAAGTAGAAGCTAGATGAAGTCTAAAGCTTCGCGCGTTGTGAGATCTCAGCCTCGACAACCTGAACATTACGGCCATATTTGAGGCGGGAAAGTTCTTTGACGAGCTCTGCGACGCGAGGATCTTGCATCTTCTTCTCAGCCTCGACATCTTTGGTAGTATCCATAGAGAAAGGTGGCACTGGCTCTCCACCAACAATAGTCCTGATATAACAGTTAAAACGATCAATGTTAATCAAATCTGCCTCAGAAAAAATCGGCTGGAACTCGTGCTGGAGATAGTTCGCATCGGTCACGCCAACGCGAAATGAGGCAATCGTACCAACGTTACCAAAGATAGCATTCTTAACTTCCTCCTCCATCTGTCCGACAAACTGATTGGCTACGATCAGATTGAGGCGATACTTACGCGCCTCAGACAGAATCTGCGCAAAGTCAGGAGTGGCAAAATTCTGAAACTCGTCGACATAGAGGAAGAAATCCTTACGCTGATCCATTGGCATATCCTGCCGACTCATGGCAGCTACCAAAATCTTTGGAACTAAGACCAAACCCAAAAAACTTGAGTTCTCTTCGCCAATTTTCCCTTTGGAGAGATTGATCAGTAAAATTTTCCTCGTATCCATGGCCTCACGGAAGTTAAATGCACTCTCTGACTGACCGATGATATTTCTGATCATCTTATTCGTAACAAAGCGACCAAATTTAGAAACGATATAATCCAAGACCTCTGATTTATGGAAATCTGAGGTCTGGGCAATCTGGTCTGTCCAATATCGTCTAATAACAGGATCTTCAACGCGGGGCAGCAATTCTTGGACAAAAGCAGGGTCCGTCAAAGCACGCACTACTTCCATAAAGGTCGCGCCTGGTTGATACATACAGGTAAGCATGGCATTACGAACTGCATGCTCAAAACGTGGACCGATGATACCTGTTTTGTTAGGATCAAAAAGCTTGTACATCAGGCCAATAACTGAGGTGACGACTAGATGTCGCTGCTGTTCATCATGCGCCTCAAGCATATTAAAACCCATTGGCTGCTCCAGATCTGAAGGATCAAAGAGAATGACATCCTCTGCGCGTTCAGGCGGCATCAACATCAAAATATCCTCGATCAGATCACCGTGCGGATCAATGACAGCCAACCCCTCCCCACCTTTAATATCTTGCATAATCATCTGTTTGAGAAATTCAGATTTACCTGTACCT
>DASZRR010000130.1:0-6956 GCA_035549055.1 Patescibacteria group bacterium
ATTTATCAGTTGTGGGGTTAAATGAGGTGAGAACAGATTTAATCGACTGCATGCTCCCATTATAGCTCAAAATAAGTTAGTCCCACCAAAATGTCTTTTGCTAATATGAAATAGAGTCGATAAGGCTTGTGCCCGAGCATGTTTGGTGGCATCATCTGAGCCAGAGGGATAATTGCTATAGAGATAACGCAGTTTCGTCGTCATCGCCAAACAAAACCCATACAAAAGAGCCTCATTGGTCTTGTCTTTAAGAGACTTAGTCTGATCTGCATGGAGTTCTGCCAACTTATCAGCAAAAAGCGTATGCAAGGCAGCCACTTTTTCTGGCTTGTCGAGGGGCATTTCGTCTGGGAAAGGTGTTGTCTCAGCTTGAGGCGGAAAGGGCGTTGTCTCAGATGTCAAGGTTGGTTTGGTAGATGGGGGTGGTGAAGCAACTTCTTCAGGCTGTCCCTCTGAAATCTCAATGGCTGGTGAGTCTACCATATAGTTAGTCTAGCAGACTATTTTGTGTTGAAGCGATTCATAGCAGTTGTCATATCCTTCTCCAATGCGACCTCAAATGCGCCCGTGCAGGCTTTGATGACTTCTCTAATCTTATTACGATCATGCGTGCCGAAGGTGCCCAACACATAATCCTCAACATTGCCAACTGTTCGTCTGCTCTGCAGATGCTCTACCCCATCGCCATCAACCTTATGTCCATGCGGCAGACCAATTCCCATCCTAAACCGCCAAAATTTATCCGTATTGAGCGAAGCCATGATTGACTCGACTCCATGATGCCCAGCAGCAGCTCCACCAAAGCGGATTTTCAGACTACCAACTGGTAGATCCAAGTCATCATATGCGACCCAAAGATCCGAAGGTGCGATCTTGTAATAATTGGCGATAAGGCTGACAGCCATGCCTGAGTTATTCATGTAGGTTTTGGGTTTGGCCAGAATCACCCGTTCTCCTACGGCTTGGCCTGAGCTCACCGAACGTCGCTGCCACTCAATCAGAGCGATGTCACTTTTGAGTTTTTTGTCGTCTGACCATTCGGTCGTGTGGATAGTGTGGAAATCTTTGAGGAAATGCTCAACGGCCATGAAGCCTAAATTGTGCCGTGTTGCCTCATATTTTTCACCCGGATTACCAAGACCAACAATCAGCTTCATAGATTCAAACTATAGTCCCCATCATAGCAGATGTCTGTGATACTTGTCACATTAATCCATACCACAACCCACTCTTAGAGAATGGGTTGCTGAGAATAAAACAACCTTCTTTATTTGTAATATGACTTGATCTGGAAAAGAAGGTAAAACTTGATAAGACCGCCAATAATAGCTCCAATAATACTTCCCGTAATAAGCGTAGCCAGCACACTTATAGCAGCTGACCAGAAAAGATATCTCCAGCCTGCAGCCTTAAGCGCTTTGGTCTTAGGATAAGCCAGCAAAAGAAAAACACTGGCAATGACTGCCAAAACTCCAGCGATGAGAACCAAAACCGAGTTATGAATTCCTCCAAATAAAGCCAGTGGTGAGACTCCGATCTCCCCCAAGCCCGCTACAATACCCAGTACCCCAAAAATAAGTGCGATCCAGGGAGTAATATTGACGAGTACCTGCTTGATATTGAGTGGAAGGTCAGGAGCTTTTTTAAACCACCCCTCCATTGTGGTGATAATATCTGTAGTAGTTGTTTGTGCCATTTATCTCTCACCTCCTTTCTTTATTGCTTTCCTTCATTATATATCCAAAGAGGAGTAAATACTACAGTTCAAAAATCCAAAGACATCTGGGGGGAATCTGCAGAAGCATCCTCTGTATCAGTCTGACTGTCTCCCCAAATTTTTACTTTGCCATATTCTCCATCATATCCTGGCTCAATCGCTATCTCTCCTGAGCGAACTTTGCCGATAGCCTGAGCAACTTTCTCGCCAACTGCATGGGCAATTTCTTGCTCAGAACTCTTAAGCAGAATATCATGCTCTGTTCCTAACATTTTGATTGCTTTATTATAGGTTAGCTTTACTTTCTGACTAGCTACCGTCGAGTCTAGCGCTTCGGCGACAATCTCCAACAGCGGAACTAACTTAACATAAGGTGGATGTTGTCTCTGCGCATTAGTCAACCAATGCAGATTATCTGCATTAGGTCGCGTGATTGCCGGACTAAACTCTTTTTTGCCCGACAAATACGCCAGACGAGAGAATACTCCTTCTGTTAACTTGCGTTTACAGGTTGGACAAAGATCGCCTTTCTCCTGTAGCTCATCAGGACTCAGTCTGACTTTACAGGTGCGATGCCCTGAATAATGATATTTTCCCTCCTCTGGATAGAACTCAATTGTGTAGACAATCTTATTTGTTTGACTCTTGCCTTTTTGTACAGCCAACTTCAGGTGTGGAAAATCAACATCCTCAAGTTCCAGCATCGTCGCCTCCCTCCCCATCTTTTGGGGGCTATGCGCGTCTGAGAAAGAGAGAATGGAACGGCTTGCTAGTTCTGGAATCTGCCAGTTCATTTCAGGATCGCTCGATAATCCCGTCTCGATCCCATAAATATAAGGAGCTAAATCGCCAAAGGCTTCCTCCAGTGAATCAAAACCACTAGCCGAACCATAAATTCCAAAATGCGGCGTCCAGACATGAGCAGGGATAAAAAAACCAGCTGGATCGATTTCTAAAAGAAGCTCCAATAATTGACGCGAGGTCAGACCAATGATTGGCCTCCCATCTGCTGTGAGGTTGCACCCTTTGACAACAAGCGCCTTGCTTAACTTCTCTGCCTTCTCAAGACTTGAGACAAAAACAAGATTGTGAATGCGCCGTAATTTCTCACCTTGTTTGTAGATACAGGAAATTTCCGTCGAGAGAATAAATTTGATCGACTGCATCGCCTCTGTCCCCACATTCAGACGATAAACACCTTCGCCTGTTTGCGCAAGTAAGGCTGAGATTTCCTTAAACCAAACAGGATGCGTCCAATCTGAGGCCGTGAGGAGTTGTAAGCCTTTGTCAAGGGCTACCTGTGCCATCGTTGGTAGAATCATCTGAGGAGACACAGCCCGTGAGTATTTGGAGTGGAGATGTAAATCAGCTGTTACTTGCATGGTGATCCCATTCTAGCATTGTAAGAAAGTGGGTGAAAGACTTGATCCTATAAGCTCTCCGCTCTATACTAAGACCATCCCCAAGGTTTTTTACCTTTCGTGATCCGTTTGCGAACGGGAAATTTTTTGTATGGAACGGTTCTTACGTCGCTGGAGAAAACCAGATAAACAAATTGCACCACCTAACAACGAGACTCCTCGCCTTCCCACCTTTGAGGAGGCTTTGGATGAACTAACAAAACGCAATTGGGATGGTCCAGTAATTATTGCCTATGATGAGGATCCTATCCCCCGCAACAGAAGCTCTTCACAGGAAATGTATCAAACAGAGTAACTATTTCTTCCCCTGATCCTCAAACATTTCCACTAATTCTTTGACTGTTGTCGCGTCTTCTGCCTTACGATCCGCTTCACGAAATCTGACAAGACGGGGAAATCTGAGCGCGTAGCCAACACCTTTGGCATGATCCTTTATCTCCATGCCGGCTGTATGGATGGGACTTCTGGTAATTTCATCTGCTAGGATCTCAATGACGATCTCAGGCTTGACCCAGACAGAAGGAGTAATCAGCGAATTAACTCTGGCCGGCTTATGATCAATTTTCAATTTATCTGCTCTTTTGTGAATCTCTCGCCACTCCTCATCTGTCAGGCCGGTGCCGATTTTGGTGACGGTGACGAATTCATCTGCTTTGGGATCATAAACTCCAACTAACAACGACCCCGCTCCAAACTCAGTTCGTTTTCCTTTGCCATAGATATAACCCAGAATCACACAATCAATAGTATCCTTGAGTTCTCCGTTTGAATGGCGCTTTAATTTCACCCAATTAAAATTCCTGCCACCTGCTTCATAGGGACTCTCCAATCTCTTCACGACAACTCCCTCCAACCCTTTGGAGATAGATTCATCCAGCATCATCTGCAGCTTTGCCGGATCTTCAATTACTTGATTGACAGCTGGAATAAGTGTGTCGTCTTTCTCAACTGTTTGTTGCAAAATCGCCAAACGCTGCTCAAGCGGTGTTTCAAGAAGAGATTTGCCATTACTATACAAAATGTCAAAAACAAAAGCCTTGAGCGGCAACTGCTTGGCTACTTCATCGATATTGTGCTTACGCCGCCTCTTGGTCGTCTCCTGAAAAGGCAGGAATTCCTCAGACTCTGCCTGATAAGCCAGAGCTTCTGAATCCAAAATTGCTGTCTTGGCCTTAACTTGACGAAGTGTGCCTTCAATAAGTTCTGGGAACATATGTGTCATATTCTCCAAATTTCGAGAAAACATCGAGACTTTTGAGCCATCTTTATGAATCTGAACCCGAAAGCCATCATACTTGTACTGAGCATCCACTCTTCCCATTTTCTCAATGACTTTCTGCGGAGTTGGTAGCCTTTCACAAAGCTCAGAGCGAATTGGATTGCCTACTTTCACACTCAACTTCTCAACGGCTGACAATCCACTCTCAAACAGCGTTTGGCCGATCAGTCCGAGATCTGAGGTGCGGTTGTAGGCCCCTTCAAGCAATTTACGCTTTGACTTGTCTCCCAACTTTGCCTGAGCCAAACCGTCCAAGACCGTTGGATCGCCAATACCAAGCCGTGTATTCCCCAGCGGAACACGAACTAAATGCTTGGCTGATGTCGCATCCATACGCTCTAACAATTCTCTTAGTTGACCAATTTTTTTCTCAACTGAACCATCGCCTGAGGTATTGGCAATGGCAGTTAATCGTTCAAACACCTCACCTACTGAGAGCTCTTTTTGTTTGGCTTTATTGGGTCTATCTTTCGCTAGCTCAAAAGCAACCAATCCTAGATCGCCTTTCTTATCATAATCTCTCAAAACATCTTCTTTGGAGAGATTGAAGGCTAAAGCGACACTTTGGGCGACCATCTTATCAGCCATCCCAATTTCAACGGGTGCAAAAAATGGCGCAACTCTCCCCTGTATCAAATAAATCACTTTATCAATTTCGTCTTGGTGAATCGACTTAAATAATTCACTGAGAATATCAATCAAAGAAAGTCGCGAGGACGTCTCTTCTAATTTATCTAAATAGGTAGCAAATTCGGAAAATTTCATACTTAGGCCATCACGTATTTGGCGGCTTTGGTCTTGCCGACTTTTTTGACAATTCCTGACTCGATTAAGCTTTTCAATTCATTTAGAACAGTGTCCTCTGAGACGAAAGGAAAAAGCTGCTTAAAGGCATTATTTTGCAAGTATCCTGCTGACTGCAGATACTCGATGATTTTAAGCTGCCGCTCTGACAAAAGCAAGGGTGCGCCACCTAATTTTTCCTTAAGCTTTCCATCAACTGAAATCCTCTCGACTTTTTCTTTGATTTTTAAGAGCTCGACTGCAAGTGCCTCGAGGAAGAACTCTAACCAATCGGTCAGATCGCCTTCTTTGTTGGCAACACTTTGCAAGCTTGCATAGTATTCGGCTGCATGTTTGTCAAAGTATTCCTCAAGGGAGAAAAACTTACGGATGTCGTATCCCTCCTGATAAAGAATGAGGGTTGAGAGACAGCGCCCCACTCTGCCGTTCCCATCGACAAAAGGGTGGATTCTGACAAATTCATAATGAACAATTCCTGATTTCAAAAGAGGATGAATCGATTCGTCTGTAGAGTCGTTTATGAACGCAATAAACTCCGTAATTTGACCGGGAATAGCAGCTGCCTCAGGCGGACGAAAAGATACCTCACCAGTAAAACTATTGCGAATGACAACCTGTGTCGAGCGGAAATGTCCTACTTTCTCATCAGGCAACGTGCGATCGACAGTCAGTCGATGAAGTTCCAGCAACAACTTTTCATCCACTTTCTCTTTTTGTTTACCCGTATGAAGATTGCTGATAAACTCCATCGCGCGGCGGTAATTGATTACTTCCTGAACATCGCGCTCTCTTGCTACTACGTCTTGCCCTTGAAGAACTTTCTCAGCCTGAGCCAAATTAAGTTCATTCCCTTCTAAATGGGTACCATAATGAGCAGCTCTCAGCATCGCATCATCGCGAAATTTTTTCTCGTAATACGGCAGGAGTGGCGCGTGATCAATAAATTGCTTGGAACCTTCAATAAGCCCGATATACTTGAGCATTTTGGTAGTAATTGTATAGCGGGGGGAGTACATATTTTCAGATTCTGGCATAATTCCCGAAGGAGTGCAAGAGAATATTTTTATTTCAGACTATGACGTACGGTTGCATCTCTTGTCGCCCTCTTCTATAATGGGCCCTGTGAGATATCCATGGGTTTGTCTATCAATTGCCGCAGTCTGGCTGGCAACAATTACCGTTCTTTTTTTCAATATTGTTGATCCAACGATTATTTATCTCTATGCGTCAATTACTGTTCTTATTCTCTTCTTCTTAGGCTTTGCCCGCGGCTAAAAGGAGATACGTATTATGCTGCGTTTTATTCATATCAGCGGCATTATTCTCAAATATGCCTTCCTAACATTACTGCTCAAACTCCATTTAGTGAGAACTCCCCCCAATAAATTGATTAAGGGATTTTTTGAAGAAGCTGGTGGGTCATTTATCAAATTTGGTCAACTCCTCGCTCTTAGAGTTGATATTCTCCCCAAAGAATACTCTCTGGATATGTTTGACCTCTTGGACAATGTCAAACCCTTCTCCTATGACGATGTCAAAGAAATTTTCTTGGACGATCTGGGCGCAGTACCTGAACGAATTTTTAAAGACTTTCAGAAAGAGCCATTTGCCTCTGGATCTTTTGGGCAAGTCCACGCTGCTAAATTAGAAGACGACACCATTGTCGCCGTCAAGATCATGCGACCTGGTATTGACGAGATGGTACAGGCCGATTTCTTAGTCGTTAGTGTAGTGG
>DASZRR010000131.1:0-5566 GCA_035549055.1 Patescibacteria group bacterium
AGACGCGCCGAAAATTCTCCAGAATTCAGCAGTTGATAGAGTTTACGTGACTGATAGTGTTTTTGTTCCGGAAGAAAAACATTTCCCCAAACTCCACATTCTTACTTTGTCCGAAATAATCGCGGAACAACTCAAATTGACCTAATTTCTGATTAACCTAATTGATCTAAATAAGTTCTCTAATGCCTAATGATCAAAATTCTACTAAGTATGATTTAGAAGAAAGGACAGCAAGGTTTGGAGAAAGCACTATCAAGTTTTGTAAAAATCTTCCACGCAGTCCCATGGTAGATCCATTAGTTAATCAGTTGATCAGCTCAGCCACAAGCGTAGGAGCAAATTATTGTGAAGCGGATAATGAACTCAATCTTATTTTTAATGCAATTTATATTGAAGTTAAATAATACTTGTGCTTGTTTAGAGTAATTAGATCAATTAGAATAATTAGATCAATTTTATATGCGGATCCCCAAAACAATTCAATCAACAATTGAGTCATTTGAGAAATTACCAGGCATTGGTCCCAAGACTGCCCAGCGTTTGACATTTTATCTTCTGCACGTTCCACAGTCAGAACTGGATAAATTTGCCGAGGCTGTCTCGCATCTGCGCAGCAATACGGTGTTGTGTTCTGTTTGTTTTAGCGTTGATGAAGAAGATCCGTGTAGTATTTGTGCTAGTTCAAGTAGAGATCATACGACTGTCTGCGTTGTCGAGCAGCCACTTGATGTTTTGGCTTTGGAAAAAAGTGGACGGTATAATGGCGTTTACCACGTTCTTCACGGTAAAATTGATCCGCTCAATAGCATTGGACCTGACGAGATCTATATTCGTCAATTATTTGAGCGAATCGAGCAGAGCTCCAATGGTCATTCAATCAAAGAAATAATTCTGGCGACCAATCCGACGATGGAGGGTGAGGCGACAGCGATGTATATCAGTAAAGAATTACGAATGAAGAATCCAGAATTAAGAATTACAAGGATTGGGCGAGGGCTGCCAATTGGAGCTGATTTGGAGTACGCAGATAGCGTGACGCTCGAGCGGGCGATGGAGAGTCGAAGCCAATATTAATTCACAAGTTAGAATGCACCACAAGAGTACTAGTTTCTCAGAAGCGTCGCAGAATTCAGAATTAAATAAGATATCTGAAGAAAAAATTTATTCTGCTCTCCAAACCGTTATTGATCCAGAACTTCACATCAATATTGTCGATCTGGGTTTGATCTATGGTTTGGATATCAAGCAAGAAAAGGGGGTTGTTACTATCACCATGACGCTGACAACGCCTGGGTGTCCGCTTTCCTACGTCTTTCAAGATTGGATACCGGAGGCTGTCAAAAAAGTTGACGGTGTTGTAGACGTTGCGATAGACTTAGTCTGGGATCCGCCGTGGGATCCTGACAAAATTTCAGACGAACAAAAAGAAGAGATGGGTATCATTAAGTAAATTGATCTAATTATTCTAATTTCTAATTAACCTAAGAAATGACCAATGAGTCAAAAGAACTTAATGTGATTTTTTTGTTCCATGTATGACAAAGTCAGTTAATCAAGATTTTATGAGAACTTAGGTCAATGAGAGCAAATAGAAATTAAACTTTATGCCAAATAATGTTTTGGGTTCATTTGAGGATGCTTTTGAACAAGGTGTCTCTACAGTCAAACAACAAGCCAAGCAGCAAGCTGCCTCTACGGCCAAGTCTGTCGCAACTCAGGTGACGGGAACTCATTTTGGTACTCCAAATGACAGCCAGGTGCCTTCTGCAGATACTGCCAAAGTTGTTCAGGATTTGGGAGGTCAAGCAATGCAGCAGGCACAACAAGCAGCAGACCCAGCTCAGGCGCAGGCAGCTCTTCAGGAAATGGAGGTCACCAGTCAAAAGGATCAAAGCAAAAAACTGGAAGAGACACGGCAAAAATTGAAGTTGCACAATCAGCAGCATAAAAATACCTATTTTGATCCGACTTTCAACAAGCAGCATAAAGAACCGACTGTACAAGAACGCTTACAAGCAGAGCAGCAGCAAGAAGAACAGAAAAAAATGGTGGATCTTGAGGAGAAAAAGAAAAAAGAAGAACCAATCGCACTCACACGTGCCAAACGAACGGCCGAGACCAACAGAGGTGTAGCAGGATAAATTTGGATTTTCCCCCATTGACAATTTTTTTCCACGGGACGTACAATGCAGGTAAGGGGCACAGGCAGGAAGATTACCTGGAAGAAGAAGATACCATTGAGAATCTGTCTTTTCCTTTCACGTAATTTTATCTTCCTCTAAAGCGTTTTTTCATTTCAGTTATTAGGAGGCAAACAGATGTTATATTTTTCTCGTTTGAAGAACATGCCAGTAAAAACTGTCCAGGGAGCCATTGTCGGTAAGCTCGATGATCTTCTTTTTTTAGCCTCAGAAACACCACTTATCACCAAACTCGTTATCAAAACCAAAAATAAATATGAAATCATTGCCCTCATTGATGAACTGATTAAATTGAACGGTCAAATTACGATTAAAGATGATTTCAAACAGGTCCAAAGGAGTGATGATGACATGTCTCTTTTACGCAATTTATTGGACAAACAGATTATTGATGTGGGAGGGCACAAAGTCGTTCGCGTCAACGACGTGACTATTCAGGAAAAAGAAAATAAAAAGACGTCCTACTATATCTCAGGAGTTGATATTGGTGTGCGGGGAATTTTGCGCTGGCTTAGACTTGAGGAAGCTGCCTTGCCTCTGTACAAATTGGCGAAATGGGACACGCACCCTCATTTTCTCTCCTGGACTGATATCCAGCCACTGGAGCTCTCCCGTGGGAATGTGCAGCTCAAAAAAGGCCTGGAGCATTTGGAGCGTATTAGACCTGAGGATTTGGCTGATTATCTGGAGAAAACGACTATCCGCAATGTCAACAAAATTGTCAGTAATTTGGATGAGGACTATGCAGCTGAGGTTATCAGCGATTTGAATACGAGCTATCAGACAGCGCTTTTTCGTCGCTTCTCACCTGAGAAATCGGCTGAGTTGATCACGCTTATTGATCCAGATGAGGCGGTTGATATTCTTCTTACACTGTCTGAAGAGAGAAGGCGGGGTATACTCGAATCTCTCCCAAAAGAAAAAAATAAAGAACTCGAGGCACTTCTCAAATTATCCTCAACGCCGATTGGTGAGTTGGTGACGCCTGATTATTTTACGGCCTCGGCTACTGATTCTATCGGCAATGTGCTGGACAAAGTAAAAGAGCAACAAGAACAGGCTTCATTCTTGCCGTATATTTATGTACTGAACGAAGAAAATGAATTAGTAGGAGTACTTTCAGTGCAGCAACTTCTTACCCTGCCGCACGATGCAGTTCTCCGCGACGTAATGGAACAGAATCTGATCGCGATTCATATCACCACACCCCGGGACATTGCTGTTAAAAAAATGCTACGTTATAAAGTATATGCGCTGCCTGTTTTGGATAATGCTCAGCATATCGAAGGGGTCGTTCGTTTTGACGATTTAGCCGAGACAGTCTTACAACGCTATGCTTAACTCACGTCGTTTCAAAAGACAGTTACTTTTGCTTCTTGCAGTTGTGGGGCCGGGTATTATTACTGCTTTTGCTGACAACGACGCCGGAGGAGTTGCTACCTATTCTGTCGCTGCCGCCAAATTTGGCTATAGCATGCTGACAACGATCATCCCGATCACTGTTGTCCTCATGATTACTCAGGAAATTGGTTCACGTCTGGCTGTAGTGACAGGCAAGGGATTGGGTGATCTGATCAGAGAGCGGTTTGGCATCAGAATTTCACTCGCAATTTTTGCTTTGCTTTTTTTCGTCAATCTCGGTGTCATCATTCAGGATTTAGGCGGACTCAAAGACGGGCTTGCGCTTTTCCATCTCAATATTTATCTTTTCTTGCCTCTTATTCTTCTCTTTATGTTTTTCTTTATCGCCAAAGCCTCTTATGCCAAAGTTGAGAAGTTTTTCCTGTTTTTGATCTTTTTCTATTTAGCCTATTTGGTATCGGCTATCTTGGCCAAACCTGACTGGGGAGTTGTAGCTAAATCAATCGTCATTCCCCAAGGCAAGATCAGTTTTGATTATTTATATACCTCTATTGCTGTTTTGGGTACGACTGTCACGGCATGGGGTCAATTTTTTATCAACAGTTATGTCAAAGATAAAAAATTGACCCCGGAAAAGCTCAAGTACAATCGCATTGAAATCTATGTTGGAGCTATTCTGACTGATGCATTCTCAGTCCTGATGATGGTAGCTGTGATTGCCACTATCTTCATCCATAGCAAGACGATTCAAGGTGCAGCCGACGCCGCGTTAGCGATCAAACCATTTGCAGGAGATCTCGCAAGTATTATGTTTGGGGCTGGGCTGTTGGTAGCTGGCTTTATAGGCGCTGCTATTGTGCCACTTGCCACAGCTTACGCATTTTCAGAATTCTTTGGCTATGAGGGGAGTCTGGATGTTAACTTCAATAAGAGTCAGTTATTTTATGGCTTCTTTATGTTTCAAATCCTTTTGGGCTTTATCGCAGTCATGTTTCCGGCGATTTCACTTTTCAAGATCACCTTGTATGCAGATTTTCTCAATGGTATTTTCCTGCCGGTTATTTTCTTTTTCTTGTATAAATTTGCCAACAACGAAGAGCTTATGGGTGAGTACAAGAATACCCGATTCAAAAATGTTCTGCTGGTTGGTTCAGGCGTCATCATCACGTGCGCTGCATTAGTTGGCGGGTTTGGTGAGTTTTTCCTCCATTAGTCCCTGACAGTTGAGGCTATATTGTGCTACAATCCAATGAGAATTGATCTAATTAGCCTAATTTCTCATGTACCAAAAAATAATTGGAATTTGTTTTGAAAGTAGGTAATTAGAGTACTTAGAAATTTATAGTCATGCTAAAACTCTATAATACTCTCTCACGATCAGTCGAAGAATTTAAACCAATTCATCCACCCCATGTCGGTATGTATTCCTGCGGTCCGACTGTCTATGACTATCAGCACATCGGTCATATGCGCCGCTACGTTGGAGATGACATCCTCATTCGCGTTTTACGTTTTAACGACTATGACATCCATCATGTTATGAATATCACCGATGTGGGCCATCTTGTCAGTGATAGCGATACAGGTGAGGACAAGATGGAGAAAGGAGCCAAGAAATTTGGCCTGTCAGTCTGGGATATAGCCAAAAAGTTTGAGGCACAGTTCAAAGATTCGTGTGATCTCCTCAATATTACTTTGCCCAAAGATTTAATGCACGCGACAGATTTTATTGCTGAGCAAATCGAATTAGTGCAAAAATTAGAAGAAAAAGGCTTTACCTATCGTACAACAGACGGAATTTATTTTGATACGTCCAAGTTCCCTGATTATTTTAAGCTCTCACGGCAAAATCCGGAGGAACTGAAAGCAGGTATCAGAGTGGAGATGGGTGAGAAGCAGCATATCTCAGACTTCGCGCTGTGGAAATTTAGTCCTTCGGCAGGCTCAGGACTGAAAAGGGAGATGGAGTGGGAAAGTCCATGGGGTATAGGATTTCCCGGTTG
>DASZRR010000132.1:0-7154 GCA_035549055.1 Patescibacteria group bacterium
AGATCGACAGACTAGTCAGCATGGCTGATACTTCCAAGATTGATGGATTACGCGATCGAGCTATTCTGGAATTACTTTTTTCAACTGGGCTGCGCGTTTCCGAATTAGTTTCGTTGAATCACGAGCAAATCAATCTCGATAGACGGGAGTTTGGCATCATTGGTAAAGGTAAAAAATCGCGTATTGTTTTTATTTCTCAGCGTAGTGCTGACTGGATTGCAAGGTATCTGACAGCGCGCAAAGATACCTATAAGCCACTTTTTATCCGATATTCAGGACCTGAAATTGATCTGGATGAGGGTGAGAAGATGCGTTTGACTGCGCGCAGTGTTGAACGATTGGTCAAAAAATACGTCAGGCTTGCTCGTCTGCCTGTGGATGCGACAGTACATACGCTTCGCCACAGTTTTGCTACAGACTTACTCACCAATGGAGCAGATTTGAGATCAGTTCAGGAGATGTTGGGACACAAAAATATTGCTACGACCCAGATTTATACCCATATCACCAACAAACAACTACGTGAGGTTCACCAGAGTTTTCATAGTGGCAATAAGAGAACTGAGGGGAGCAAAGCTGAACTCCATGTGGAAGATTAGAGGGTTTCGTAGGAAAGAGTGACGGTGAGAGTAACCTTATTTTCTCCCGGCTGGAGTTGCGTAGGGGCACCTCCCCCCAAAGCCGGTGCGGCAGACATCTTGTCCAAAGTGACGGGTTGATTTGTCGGATTCACACTGACATTGACAAGTCTGCCAAGTCGGATGCCTGACTGCTGGGCAATCTTCTCTGCTTGATTTTTGGCCTGCTTGATGGCATTGGCTCGTGCTTGATCTTCTAGCTGAGTTTTTTCATCATCGCTTAGAGTAAAGGACACACCATTCACGATATTGGCGCCATTCGCGGTTGCGCTATCGAGTGCGGCGTTGGCCTTGCTGGCATCATTGAGCGTGACAGTGATGTTGGTACTGACAGTATAGCCAGTAGGTGTCTGTTTGCCATTTGTATAGTCGACATTTGGTGTGACGGTGTAGTCCTCAGTCTTGATGTCTTTGTCTGCTATGCCTTGTTTTTTAAGCGCTGCAATCACTTGATTGACTGCTGTATTGGTCTCATTTTGGGTATCCTGAACAGTCGTACCTGTCTTGGTGACTCCTACTGTGAAAGTTGCACTACTTGGTGTACCACTAGCCTCCCCTGTGCCCTCGACAGTGAAAAGATCTGCTTTATTGGTGACAACACTCGTTACACTAAAAGGAATCGGTCCAAAGAGTTTGACCAGGACAAAAAAGAGAACGAGAGCAAAAAAGATAGTGATGAGTGGGACTTTGAGTCGTTCAAAAAGAGAGAGCATGTGTTTATCTTAGTGATGATGGAAGAATCTGTCAATTCTTAGTTACTGCCATTTGAAGGTGCGCGAGGCAAGAATATACATTACCGCACTCCAGATAAAAAGTCCAAGCAGATAAGGATAGGTCTCGTGGAACGCTCCACCTTCTGTGGTGATTTTCCTAACTGCCATGTTGAAGTATGAGAGAGGCAAATTGTTGGCAATTGGCTGAAGCCACTTAGGTAAATTATCGGTTGGGAAAAATGTGCCACTGAGAAGAAATTGTGGAAGGGTTATCAGATTGGTCAGTGGACTTGCTGCATTCTCGTCATTGGAGAGACCGGCAATTAGATAGCCAAAACCGAGAAACGCGACGAGGCCAAAAGTTGAGAGAATGATCAACTCGATAAATGTTTGGAGTCCATGCGGAAGGTAGAATTTAAAGACCACAACACCAACAATCAGGATGAGGATAGTTTGAGCGAGGGCTACGATAAGTCTACTCGTTCCTTGGGAAAGAAGTATTGTCAGCGCTTTTGTCGGAGTGGCAAACATGCGTTTAAGTACGAGAGCTTTTTTGAGGAAGATAAGGCCGAAAACAGTGCCAAATATCGCAGTTGAGAGGATAGAAAAGCCGATCTGTCCAGGCAGAGCAAAGTCAATATAGCGAACCTGCCTACCGGCAATTTCTTTTTGAGTCATGGTAATAGGTGGCGTAGTGACCCCACTAAGGACAAGATTTTCTTTATCTATCAAGCCCTGCATTACTCCTTGGACTTGAGCTGTTTGGACGGCATTGGCGCTGGAGGTGAGTAAATTGACTGTATATCCGCCATGGGCAGATGGCACGACGCGAACAATGCCGGCGACTTTACCTTGTTTGAGGTTTTTTTCTAAGTTTACCTCACTGTCTTTTTGCACAGTGATATACGCAGACTGTTTTTGGAGTGTTTGGACAACGGGATTATTTTGATCTGCATCATTTGGAATACCAACAGTGACTTTGGACGTTCCCCCACCGATTACACCAAAGATACTGATAAAGACAATGGGGAAAATAAAGCCAAAGAAAAAAGTGGCAGGATTTCTGGTTTGGGCTCTGAGTGAGGAGTAGGTCAGCCATAGATATGCGCGATACTGACCTGGTTTTTTGTAATTTTTACTCATCTCTTAGACTCCTTCCAGTCAGATGCAAGAAGACATCCTCAAGTGTGGCGGGTTGAGGTTTTATTTCTTTCTTAAAACCACTGGCAAGCAGTTCGTCAATCATTTTTTGGGGTGTTCCGATCTTAACTATCTTGCCGTGATCCATGATAGCTAGTCTATCACACAACTGCTCTGCTTCCTCCATATAGTGAGTCGTCAGAACGATAGTCGTACCTGTTTTATTAATTTCTCTGACCATTTCCCAGAGATTGATACGCGCTTGAGGGTCAAGACCAGTTGTCGGCTCGTCCAGGAAAATGACGCGAGGATTATTGACAAGTGTTGTGGCAATTGAGAAGCGTTGTCTCTGACCGCCTGACAACTTGTTGGCGAATGCTTTAGCTTTGTCCTCAAGCTGAACTTTTTTGAGCATTTCCATAGGATTGATCCTAATATCATACATGGCAGCAAACATATTCAGAAGTTCAACAAGACTGAGTTCAGGATAAAAGCTTGCCTGCTGCAGTTGAACGCCAATTCTTGATTTAACCTCCCACGGGTGTTCTGCCACATTGACTCCATCGACAATGACTTCTCCATCTGTTGCTTTCTGCAAAGTTTCAATGATTTCAAGAGTTGTTGTCTTCCCTGCTCCATTGGGACCCAAAATGCCAAATACCTCGCCTTCTTTAACCTCAAACGAAATATGGTCAACGGCAGTAAAATCGCCAAACTTTTTTTGAAGATTGGTAACTTTGATGATTGGTTCCTTAGCTGTCATAGCTATATTTTAGCAAGAATTTTTCTGAGATGATATACTTTCTTTTTTTATGGAGAAAGAGTACTCATTTAACGACAAGACAATCCGTATTAGAAAACGAGGCAATACAGGATTTGTCACGGCAGATAATGGCTTTACTGCCAGCTTTGATCAACTTCAAACTCTGTCACTTTATTGTAAATATGCAGATTATACACTCGCTGGAAATAAAGTTAATAAATCTGCTACGACTATGAAAATGCATATGGAAAATATGCGCATTGCTAATACCCAAGAAGGCGTAAAACCAACTACAACAGAGTTAGCAGTTCAAGCAGAAATATATGGACTGCTTTATCCTCTGACGATCACAGGGATACGGGCTATTTTAGATGAGGATTTAGGATCTCCCCTGACCCGCGCTCGAGCAAAATTTGTCCGTTCGCAAACGCGTCTTTACCGCGAAGGACAGTCTTGAGGAGTCGTCCTTTCATCTTCCAGCCGTTAAATGGCGTCCATTTGGATTTACTTAGCATTTTGGTTTGGTCAATGATCCATTCTGTATCCGGATCAATTTCAATATAGGTATCCTCACCCTGATCAATACCAAAAATAGTCTTGGGTCCGGTATGACAAAGTCGTTTGACATCCTCCAGTGTAAGAGCATTTTGTGAGACTGCGGTGAGAAGTAAGGCCAACGTTGTCTCAAGTCCAGGAATACCATTGGGTGGGTTATCGGATTGTTTTTCCTCCAAGGTATGTGGAGCGTGGTCTGACTCAATCAGATCAATACTTGAGAGATGTTCCCACAAAAAATCGACATCAGCTTGTGGCATGAGCGGTGGTCGCATCATGGCGAAAGATCCATATTCTTTAAAATGCTTTTCAGACAAGAAAAGATGGTGTGGGGTCACTCCACAGGTAACGGGAAGGCCTGCGTCTTTGGATTCGATGACTCTTTTTAACTCATAGGCTGAGCTCATATGACAGAGGTGAATTTTGCGTGGATGCTCTTTAAGTACCTCAAGCACATCATCAAATGTCTTGCCTTCGGCATGGAAGAGGATCGGCAAATCTTGGGGCCAGCGTGTAAAGATCTCACCAAGATGTTTTTTGTCCAGCAAAAAATTGCCGGTTGTCTGATTGAGGTAGATCTTCAGCCCCAAAACGTCGTCTTTGACATGATCAAACTCATCCAGGTTGTCTCCAAGAGTACCAAAATAAAATCCGAGGTCACTGACAATTTGCCTCTCTGCGATCGTTTGTTTGGCTTTGAGTCTCTCCTCTGTTGTGATGGGGACTTTGTTGTTGGGCATGTCAACAATTGCAGTAAAACCTCCTGCGAGAGCTGCGCAGGTGCCTGTATAGAAATCCTCTTTATCTGTTTGTCCTGGATCTCGAAGATGAACGTGTGGATCAATGAGTCCAGGCAGCTGTATCTTCATGCGCTACTTATGAGTATACAACATTACTTGTTCTTCTTCTTGCCAGGGTACTCTTGGCCATTGTATAGGCTCTTTATAATAGCCATATTTCCTCCCTCTTTCTTTCCACCGCTCCAATGAGCTATCTGATGTGAGGATTTGTCCAAGATTACTAGTTGTATAGTAAGGTTCTTGATAGTGCCACAAAAAAGAGTTAGCAAGATCTGATTGCGCTCGCATAGCTTGAAGAGATATGTTGTGTTGTTTTGCTTTTGCGTGTGACTCAATACTGGAAGGTCCCATGATAACCAACTCTTTCAGTTCCAGCCTTTTGGCGCTTTGGCGAGAGAAAATTCCGGTATTCCCTTCTTCTTCGTCAATATCTAGATAATCGAGAAGGCTGGCAAAATTGCCAGAACCATTAGGTCGGATATATTCTCGTACCCTCTTTGCGATCAAATCTTTATAAGCAGGACTAGCACTACTTTCCTTCACCATCGCACCTAAATTTTCCAAACGAGGATCAAATAATGATACTGATGGTTCTTGATCTAACCTATCACAGAGTGCAACAAACTTTCGTGCGGCTTCAAAACCTTCTTCAAGAGGTGGCCCTCCTTCTGCCCCAGGCATGGCAGGCAGTGGTAATTGTGTATAGGCTGATTCAACTTCTCGATGTGACATCTTATTTGATCCTCCCTAAGACTAAGCTGATAAGGGCCATTCTAACATAGACGCCATTTTGAATTTGAGATCTGAGGTAGACAGCGCGGGGATCTTTGTCTACTTGGGGGAGAATTTCCCCAACTCTAGGTAACGGATGCATCAAGATCATATCCTTGGCAGCGTATTTTTTCATGAGACCGGGTGTGACAATAAAAGTATTTTTTACTTTTTCGTAATCTGTCAGATCTGTAAAACGTTCCTTCTGCACTCTGGTCCAGTACCAGACCTGTACGGTTTTTGGGATTTCTTTTTCATTCTTGATTTCATGGAGACGAAGTCCACGTTGGGTAAAAAGCTGTTTGTCCCCTACTGAGAGCTTGAGGGTATCGGGCGCGAGAAGGTAGACGGTGTTCTTGGGGAAAAGCGCGAGACCTCGGAGGAGAGAGTGAACAGTTCGTCCATTGAGTAAATCGCCAGCAAATAAAACAGTGAGGTTGTCCAGTCTGCCAAATCTTTCATAGATGGTATAAAGATCCAAAAGGGCTTGTGTGGGGTGCTCCCCTACTCCATCACCTGCATTGATAATCGGGACTGATGCTGCAGCTTTGGCAGCCTGCGTCGCTGTCCCTTTGATAGGGTGGCGAAGGACGATAAGGTCTGAATATGTCTCAAAGACTCTGATGGTATCTTGAAGCGTCTCCCCTTTGGCAACTGAGGAAAATTGTTGGGGGTCAAGGATATCCAGCGTCTGTCCGCCCAATCGTTTGACAGCTGTGGCAAATGATCCAAAAGTACGGCTTGACGGTTCATAAAATAAGAGCGTTGTCAGTGTCCCTTGAAGAATGTGTGTTGTGCGAGCAGATTGTGTCAGTGATTTCAAAAATGATGTAATTGAGAACAACTTGAGGAGAGATTGAGGATCAAATTGATCGAGAGAAAGAATATCTTTATTTAAAAAATTTTGTTGGAGTGATGCACTACTTCCTTGTGGCATAAAAAAAGCTCCTTATTGTTATAAGCAGCGAGAAATAGTATATTGTCTTTCGCTTGTCGTGTCAAGCAATTCAGAGTGATTCAGCTGCTTTGATGACGTTACTTAACAGCATGGCGACATTAACGGGTCCAACTCCCCCAGGAACAGGTGTATAGAAGCTAGCTTTTGGTTCAGTTTCCTCTTCCTCATAATCAGCATGCATTTTGCCATCGTCACCTTTGAACATGCCTACCCCAATCAAAATTACTCCTGGAGAAATCATTTCTGGGGTAATGACGTGAGGTTTGCCTACAGCGCTAATGATGATAGTAGCTTTTCGGATTAGGTCTTCTCTATTGTCAGTTTGGCTAGAAATGACAGTAAAAGGAATGTGCCTTTTCGTAAGGAAATGAATGATTGGTTGACCGGCTGTAACCCCTTTGCCGATGAGGGCGATCTTGTTGTTTTTCAGCCACGTCTCAAATTGATCATCTGTATTACTTTGAGCATGGATTTCTTTGAGAATTCGCCAGACTGCTAGTGCTACAGGCGGAGCAAAAGGCGAATCAGTTTTAAAACCATCAACATCTTTTTCTTGGGCAGTGATTGTACTAATAAGATCTTTATCGATATGAGGCGGGAGTGGTCGTTGAATGATAATACCATGTACTGTTGCATCCTTATTTAATTCTTCAATCAAGGTAACAAGCTTTTCTTGGGTGAAATCGCTTTGAAAACGATGCGTTGTAACAATCCCGCCAATCTGCTGCATTTTCAGCTCTTTTTGTCTGACGTATGCGTGAGATGAGGCGTCATCTCCGATCAGGACGACTGCCAAATGAGGAGTGATACCATCTT
>DASZRR010000133.1:0-1524 GCA_035549055.1 Patescibacteria group bacterium
AATATAATAGGATGTAATTCCAGAAAGACTCCACTGAGCAACACCTTGATTCTTGGTATGATAGACGGCCCACCAATAGGCAAGCAGAATGAGCGGATTAATAAACGAAAGTAAAAAATAGACAAATGATCTACTCCTATACTCAAAAGCTTCTTGAAAATGGAGAAGAAAAATACGAAAGTAGCGCATACATAATAGAATCTTTATGCCTCTTTTTTATTGGCGACAAAAAATCCCGCGATCACGTCCTCAATCTGAGGATCTTCAATTGTGATATCTTCAACTGGAAGCTCTTTGAGCAATTTAGCAGCAGTCTCATTAGCATCTTTTTGTTTGATACGAACTTCCCATTCTGGATAGTCAAACCTCCGTGTCTCACCAAATATATCCAACTTTTGCTGATCGACTTTCTTAGACAAAATTACTTTAATAATTTTGTAGGGAGCATGTTCGCGAACTAGATCTGAAAGCAATCCATCATAAAGAATATGACCAAAGTTAATAACAATGACCCGTTTACATAAAGCTTCTACATCTCCCATATAATGAGAGGTTAAAATAATTGTTGCCTTATATGTCTCATTGTATTCTTTTAAGAACTCTCTGATTGTTTTTTGCATCACCACATCAAGACCAATCGTTGGTTCGTCAAGAAATAATACTTTAGGTGAATGAATGAGGGCAGCAATGAGCTCCATTTTCATACGCTGACCAAGAGACAACTTACGCACTGGGACGTGTAAAATATCCTTGACTGCCAATCGTGTTGAGAGATCCTCGACAACTTGATTGAACTTATCTGTAGGAATTTCATAAATCTCTTTATTAAGAAGAAATGTATCCATAGCAGGTAAATCCCACCAGAGCTGGTTTTTCTGACCCATTACAAGAGAGATTTGTTTTAAAAAAATTGCTTTACGGTTAAAAGGAGTATGACCCAGCACACTTACTTTACCTTTTGTGGGATAGAGAAGTCCTGAAAGACATTTGAGTGTCGTTGTTTTGCCTGCACCGTTGGGACCAATAAAGCCAATCACCTCACCTTCCTCAATACTAAAGGAGATATCATCGACTGCTTTGACTACTTCATATTTACGAGCGATCAGAGATTTTAATGACCCTACAAATCCCGGTTCTTTTTTATGAACAGAATAGTATTTTGATAAATGATCTATGCTGATAACATCCATACCCATCAATTATAGCAAAAAGAGGTAACCCACTTGAGGGCTTCCTCTTTTTGCAGCAAATTACCTAGTTGACTAGCGAATTGCTTTTTTAAATGTCTTCCCCGGTGTAAAACCAGGAGCTTTGCGGGCAGAGAGAGTAATTCTTTCACCAGTCTTTGGATTGCGGCCGACTCGTTGAGCACGACTACGCACACTAAAAGTACCAAAGCCAGTAAGAACAACTTTCTCACCTCGCTTGAGAGAATCGCGAATAGTATTGAGGGTAGTCTGAACTGAATCTCTCGCCGCTTTATTCGTAAGATTAGATTTTTTGGCAACTATCTCAATGAGGTCT
>DASZRR010000134.1:0-2498 GCA_035549055.1 Patescibacteria group bacterium
ACTTCACTTGGTGCGGCCGCGAAAGCTTTGACACTCAAGCCAGTCTTTTGACGAACAAACTCAATTGCATCGAGGTCAACGGGATTTGCCATAGCAATTGAGATTGTTTGTGCTTGTTCATCATAGAAAAAAGGAATCAAAGAAAAACGCTCGACGACTGCCCTAGGAAGCAGACTAATGGCCTGCGGTGAAAAAGAGGTAGTCGCAAGTGAAATATAGGGAACTCCGAGTACACGTGCCTTAGCTTCTGCTATCTTATCATCTGGAATCATCTTCAATTCTCGCAGAACCACGTCAGCTGATTTACCTTCTTGCGCACTCTTAATTTTGACAGTATTTGCCTGATCTTGCGTCAGTACTTTCTCAGTCAACAAAACGTCTAGCAATGAGACATCTTGATCATCAAGCTGTGCAGCAGGTTCTGGCTGGGCAGCACGAGGAGATTGCACCTGGAGAGCAGGCTGAGGCAAAGAAGAAACGGGTTGTTGTACAACTGGCGATGATACCGGGTTGGAATCGGGCATTATTTTAATAGTAGTCAATAGAAAGAGATACTGTCAAGGAAGAGCACAGAATATCCCGCTCAATTGGCTAGCTGGGCAAGACTAAAAGAAAAAGGTATACTCTCATCAGATGAATAGTTTTATTCTAACTGGGAGTGAGGGGAATGCTCTCAAACAAAAAACGCTTGATCTCTGTACAGAGAAAGCCATAGATCCCTTCGATATCACAATTATCTCACTCCAAAAAGAGTCACTTGGAATAGAGATAGTCAAAAAGCTCAAAGAAAAGGCATTTTTAAAACCGCTGAAAGGGAAAGATAAGGCAGTAATTATCCCCCAGGCAGAGCTTCTGACAATTCCTGCCCAAAATGCGTTGCTCAAACTCTTGGAAGAGCCACCAGAGCACACCTATCTTTTTCTCCTTACACAATCTCCAGACAACCTTCTCCCTACTATTCGCTCACGCTGTCAAGTTATCAAAACTCAAGAACCAGAAGTTGAGCTCAATAGGGAACAGCAAGAGAAAATTGATAGTGAGTTTGCCAGTTGGGAACAAATCACCCTTGCAGAAGCGTTAAAAAAAGCCGAACATCTAGCAAAAGACAAAGAACAAACGCTTAACTTTCTCAGACAAGCTTTGCTCTCTACCTACCAAACGCTCCATAAAACAAATGCAACTGAGAAAACTCTTATCAAGACCAGTATCCGCCTCAGAACACTTCTTTCGACCTATCAGATTCTTTTAACTACTAATACCAGTCCACGGCTTACGTTGGAGCATTTTTTTCTGTCTCTTCTTTACCCCCAAACTCATCAATTCTAGACCCTCAAGAGAGTTGAAATGCTCGAAAATTACTGGTATACTGGACTCTATTCATGCCTAAAAACCCATCCTCTGAATACTCAGCGCAACAAATCCAAGTCTTAGAGGGCTTAGAGCCAGTTCGCAAGCGTCCTGGTATGTATATCGGGTCAACCGATAGTACTGGCCTCCACGAATCTCTGCGAGAAATCATTGATAACTCAGTTGACGAGGCGTTGGCAGGCTTTGCTCGTAATGTTTGGGTAATCCTCAATAAGGATGGTTCTGTAACGGTCGTTGATGATGGACGTGGTATTCCAGTTGATATGATGCCAGGCTATGGCAAATCCGCTTTGGAAATGGTTATGACCAAACTCCATGCTGGCGGGAAATTTGGTGGCAGTGCTTATAAAGTTTCAGGAGGACTGCATGGCGTGGGTTCCTCAGTCGTCAATGCTCTCTCAGACTGGCTCTGGGTAGAGGTTATCCGTGATGGCAAAATCTATCGCCAAGAATACAAACGCGGTGAGCCCCAAACTGATGTCGATGTTGTGCAAGATAGCAAACTTTCACTTTCTCTCGATCGCAAAAGCGGGACAACGACTACGTTTTATCCCGATGCCTCTATTTTTAACCAAACAACAGAATTTGATTTTGAATTTATTAAAAAGGTAATTCGAGACCGGGCTTACCTCGTACCAAAAGTATATTTTCATCTTTATGACAATAGAGGAGAGGAGCAAAAGGAAGTCAATTTCTATTTTGAAAGTGGTATCAGAGCGCTTATCGAGAAAATCAACGAAAATAAATCACCACTCCATAAAGCAATCTATGTCAACAAACTCGTTGATGACGTAGAGGTTGAATTTGCTCTGCAATACAATGATACCTATACTGAGAACGTTGAGTCATTCGTCAACGTCATCCCAACGGTCAATGGCGGAACGCATCTGACAGGATTTAGAATGGCTCTCACGCGCGCTATCAATGACTACGGCAAAAAAATTGGCGCGTTCAAAAATGAAGAAGACTCGATTCAGGGAGAAGACACGCGTGAAGGTCTAACTGCAGTTGTCTATATCAAGATGCCTCAGGACCGAATTCAGTTTGAAGGCCAAACCAAAGGCAAGTTAGGCAACTCTGAGATCCAACCGGTGGTTAACCAAGTTGTCAAAGAAGGGCTGCAGGTTTAT
>DASZRR010000135.1:0-6979 GCA_035549055.1 Patescibacteria group bacterium
TTGACTGATGCCACTTCCCAGACCATCGTTTTGAATAAATTATCTTTTGGTCGGGAGACGACATAGAGATAGGTGGTTGAAGGATAGTCTGTAACACTTCCGGGTACTGCGTTTTGTGTGGCTAACACATATCGTAGAGGATAGCTTCTGGTGTTGCCATCCAGCAGAAAAGCCACATTAAAATTCGGATGTGTCTTGCTGTCTTTGGCGATCATATCGCCGACACGAACAGCTTTTTGTAATGTCCAGCCATCGGGCATATCATAGCCGTGGGTAGACCCCAGCTGCGTAAGAGTTGTGCTGAGGTTTACCACCACGAGAATGAGCAAAAATCCTAGCCGGACGGTGAGTTTCATCGATACTTTTTCTATGAAAAGTGGTATCAGGATGACAAGCATTATCCACAACGGTAAGAGATAGTGAGGCAGAAGATTGGAAAATACAAAAGTAAAAACGACCAAAATAACAATCAAGCAAACAAAAAGCTGGATAAGAGGTGAGTAGACTTTGTTTTTCCATGTTTTTACCAGCGAGTAACCGCTAAAGATAAGCAAGAGTATGCCGATACTTGTATTATTGCCGCCTAAAAATTTGCCAGCTCCTTCAAACCATGCGTTCAATGATGTCTGAAGAGAAAATGAGGAAGTTTTGTAAGAGGTGAGGTAGTTTATCAATAAATGTGTATTGAGGAAGTTATGACGTAGTTCAAAAAAGATTGTCGGACTCAGTCCTACTATAACGCCGAGACAGTAGAGAATGAGTACCCTTTTTGGAAAACGTTTGACCAGAAGAAGTATCAAAAATGCGAGCGTCAGAGTTACTGCGAGGAAATGAAGCTCCATACAAATCCCGGCAAACATGCCAAGTAGAAGTGCCAGACCGAAAGTTCGCTTTTCGTTCACTTTCAAGTACATATAAAAACTGAGGACAAGAAAAAGTGGTAAGAAATTTTGATACAGAGGCGTATTGCCATATCGGACAAATTCTGGGGAGACTGTTAGGAGAAGACAACTTCCCAAAGCAGTGTTTTTATTAAAAAACGTAATAAGTGTGATATATAATGCGAAGAGACTTACCATTGCCAGTACAACAGCTGTCAGTGCACCAGCTAATGGGTTAAGATGCATCAGAGAGAACAGAGGGAACAGAAGATAGAGATAGAGTGGCCCTTGGAAAAAATCGGCGATTGAGGTCTTGATGCCAATAAGGGTAAATTTGTGCAAGACGATCATATCCCTCACGACTAGAAAGTCCTGACCCTGATCGCCGCCGAAAGTTGTTAGAATAGACAGGTGGTAGAGTCGGAGGCAAAGAAAGAGCACTACAATGAGTATAAAGGCCCAATGTGTTCGTAAGATAGAACGCAATCGAGAACTCATTTTATTATTTTAGCAAAGAGAAGTTATATGCGACACCCGAGAGTATATACTCAATCAGATATTTCGACTCTTAAAGCAGGAGGAACGTATGAACATGGTATCTTTGATAAGTTGGATCTGAGCACGATCGATTTGACCGAGACAACCTTTACACATTGCTCTTTTGAAAAAGTACGTCTCGTGGATACTAAATTCAACGCTGCTACTTTAATCCATTGTAACTTTAGTAACGCAGTTCTTGGCAATACTAACTTTTTTTCTACCAACTTTACAGATTGTAAGTTAGTGGGGCTTGATTTCACGCAAGATGTCTCCATTGTTGGTACTACATTCACCACGTGCATGTTTGATTATTCCAATATGCGAGGACTCGATCTTGCCAAACTCAAACTCGATAAATGTTCGTTCCACGAAGTCGATATGTCACTCGCCAATCTAGAGAAAACGTCTTTGGTCGATGCACGCTTTACCAATGTGACAATTGACCAAACCAAGTTCATGGCGACAGATCTACGTGGTGCAACGTTGCAAGGACTCAATCTGAAGACAAATGACCTGCGAGGGATTATCATCACCCCCCATCAGCTGCAAATGTTGGCTGAGGAGATAGGGATTTTGGTGACGGAATGACCAATTCAGAAAGAGCCTTTTACGAGATTATTGGCGCTGTCATAACAATCGATCCAGAATTGGCGAGGAATATTGGCCTTTTCCAAATCACTGCAGGGGCCGGCAGCTTGGGCAATGGAAATTTTTTTCCAACTCGTCCCGTCGTTGTACATAAATAGCTCTGCACCCGTTCGTCTCCAATTGATATCTGCCTGCATCTTATTCCCGTCTTTGATTCTGATATTGCGAAGAATCGCTGTATGGTCATTGATAGCTCGTAAGAAAGGTAATTGCTGAGTATAGGCCTGCTCAAAAGCAGTTTTAGGCGCACAAAGGACCGAAAGAGAGCGTAGCATAGCAGTTGATCTACCATATGATTCAGCATCAGGATTGGTGATTGCAACGCAGTCAAATGCGTTATTTTCATATGCCTGGATGTAGTCATAATATTTGTCATCTTTTGTTGATGTCGAAGAATTAAGAGTATTGAGATGGTAGCCCGCCTGCTGCATTACTGAGGCTACGAGTGCCTGAAATTTTTGGGACTGGGTCGTATTTACTGTAGAGTTGTATAAATCTTTCTCAGTTGTGGGGAGATGCAGAATAACAGCCTCCGGGCTCGCAACAGATATCGTCCAGTTGTCACTACTTACCCAAATCATACCATCTGTCTCATAGGGCTCGGGGTTGGCAACGACAAAAACAGACAGATCAGGATCGTTTTTAAGAGCTGCGGCAACGAGTTGCACAGGAGAAACAGAGATTGTTTGGGAGGGAAGAGGAGGCGTTGTCTTAATATTAGTCTGGGGGTTGGTACTTTCTTGAATTGCAGAGTTTGTCGATGGGGTTTCCGTTGATTTTTGTTTGCTGCCGATGAAAACAACGCTGATTATCGCGATGAAGAGAATAACTATTCCTATAAACAACCAACGGTTTTTGTAAAATTGCCTTTCCGGCATAGGTGATGGAGGAGTGGGTATGGGAGTTGGTATTGGAGGTGTGGGATTCATAACCCAAGTATTTCAGGTAAATAGCAGTCTGTCAATTGAGCAGCAAAAATAATTTTTGATTGCTTAAATGATCTCTATCTGTTAGAGTAGACAAGCTATGACACTTCATCACGGTGGCACCAAGAAAAAAAATCCCAGACTTCTGCGTAAAAAGATAAGCGGATCTCAACGCAAACTCAATCGGAGAAGAAAAACCTCCAGAAAATAATCCTCTTTGTCTTTCGTTCTCAACTGTTATTTCGTGTGTTTTTTGAGTACCTCAAGCCGCTTTTTGTACTCTGCCTCATCGATTTCTCCTTTGGCAAATCGCTCATGCAGGATCTCCTCAGGCGTCCTGTCACGCAGCATGGGATGGCGACGGAAAATGCGCGTAAAGATCCAGATCACAACCACAATCCACAAAACATTCCAAAGTAACGGGAAAAACCCATAATCAAATCCTGCACCATAGTTCCACATCATACTTCTTCACCTCCTTTGTCTCAATTTTAGTTTGAATTTTCTCAGTATCAATGATTTGACTCACTGACATAAGATCCTCTGAAGCTCAAGTGGAGGGTTGACAAATAGTTCAGCTTCTAATCATACTTTAAAAGTATGCCAAAAAGAGCAAAAAAGACGGGGAAGAGGACCAGTAGAAAAATTCCCAATCGAGTAAGACTTATCATTGGACTCATTTTTATCACTGGTTTTATAGCTCTTATTCTCGGTAAGACAATCAAGGCTCCGGTCGCTTCTGTTACTGAACCTGCAGCCCATATAAGTTTTAGTATCCCAGGTAATTACACCATTACTCAAAATGAGTATTCCCGTATCGGGATAGTATTTGATGTCATCGGTTACGCTCCGGGTACGCCTGCGAAGCAAGTAAGTGATTTTAAGAATAAAGACATAAAAGTCGAGTATCAGGGGCGTCGTCCCTATACCCCCAATAGTTACCACATAGCTTTTACAGATAGCCATACCGTTAAGGTCGACCCAAAGGTTTTACTTCCGAAGACAAGCTCTTTCTCTCCTGATCAACTTACGATCTATTCATATGCTTTGGGGGATGATTTAGGACATGGAAGAGGTGATTACGGGACCGCTTATGCAGGCGATCTCAGACTTGATTTTGAGACTCCCGAGCATGTGAGAACGTCTGAGGCAATCTTTATCAACTGTATTGATCCTCATGCAACGTCTGCGTATTCTGCCTCGTGTGAGTTAGTTATCCGTAACTTTTTGGGGAGTCTCACACTTACTGATGCAGCGGCTATCGCTTCACCTCCATCTTTTGGCAATAGTCATTACTTTGCTGCTATCTCTTCTACCAAACGCAACTTTTTGCCTGATGAGCAAATACTCTGGAACAGATATCTTACCAGTCCTGATAAAGCCTTTCCTTATTTTTCTGATAAAGACGCTCAGTTGACACAGTTGCCAGATTCTGACCTCCAATCTTTACGCTGTATGCTTCAGAAGCTTTATCTTGTACAAGATGGGTATCCGACAAACGTCTCATTGAAATATTTTGGAAGTCCAAACCTCTTTTCATTTCGGACAACTGACTCAGGCAATCTCTACTATAAAGTCTTTGTTAATGATCCTGAGTTGCTAACGCTTGAGAAAAATGTCTCCCGTCTGGCAGGGCAAAACAGCTCAGAACTTACCAGTTTTATTGCATGTAAGACAGATTCAGGATATGTAGTGAAGTATAATCGGGTCAAAATAGCTCCATATCATCAAGGGGATCAGTCAGTCAACTATGTCAAGGAGCCCCAGCTTGTCGCAGAAATTGCTACGATTGACAAAAGCGGGACAGGTCAAAGTGTCGTCTCTATCCCACTTCCTAAGGAGCTTATTTACTGTGAGAGACCACTTGCTTTGACGACGAATAATATTTTTTATATGGCGTGTGATGTGTTACCTGATATGGATGAGAGTATTATAGGGAAACGCTATATTTATAGGATTGATATAAACCACAAATCCTACTCGCTTCTTTCTACCTGTAGGTATCCCTATGGGGACGATTCGGCTGGGGCTACAACTTCCTGTCAATAACAAATAATCTCGATGTCTTTTTAGCTCCGTTTTTTATCCTTGCAGCGACTGCTGTGTTAACGATTGGGTGAGGAAGAGAATCTCATCGACAAGTCGCTCGCTGCGTCTTTGGATCCCTTCATCTTGGAGGACATATCCATCCGTAGTTCTTTCATAATCTTCCCCATTGGTCGCGATGAACGTCTGAGCGGTATAGCCATAGAGAGTGCGAATTATTGTTTGCAAGTGTTCTAGCGCTTGAATGCTGCGACCACCTCCGGCATTGGTAACAAGCCCAACGATTTTACCTCTCAATGCATCTGGAGCGAGCTGGTCCAGCGCGTTTTTCAGAAGCCCAGAGTATGAACCGTGATACAGCGGTGTGGCAAGAATCAGCGCATCTGAGTTCTCAATGAGCCTAATCCAGGTCTTGACTCGCGCATTAGGAGTCTTGATCGGGTCTTGATGGTATTCAGGCATGACCGTGGGCAGATCAAGATCGAGGAGATGGATGAGTTGGACGTCGACTCCTTTTTTGGCAAAGACCAATTGGATATGGCTGAGTAAAGCTCCTGTGTGCGAGTCGCTTGAAGCGCTGCCATTGACAAGTGTAACTCTCATGAGCCTATATTACAATGTCGTTTTACAAGAATCTAGACAGGGGAGCCCTAGGTAATTTATCAATCTGTCTTGCGGAAGCAGTTTTCAGCTTTGGTGATAGCGACTTCGTCAAAGAGAAAGGGTGTATAGTTGCACTCTTTGAGCCGTTTGAGAATCTCAACTGATTTCTCGCCAGCTCCTTTGTTATTCGTCTCAAACTCGATAGCTTCGTCAAATGAGTACCAGGTGAGAGGATGTTTACTATCATCAAGTTTTTTTACTTCGCCTTCGTATTTGTCGGCATACATAATCATATGAAAAGCATCATCGAGGAGCTCTTGTTCTGGCGTAAGAACACGCGTGCGAAGGGTCCCGATCCATTTCATGTCTGCCTTCACGCCAATTTTTTCTTGCATACGGACAGTCGCTCGAGCCTCAGTCGCGGTGCCGTAGAGCACTTTACTCGTCAGAGGCTCAGTATTACCAAACCAGGGTCGATGATTACAATATTGCAAAAGAACTTTGTCATCCTGCACGAGATACATTTTGTAGGCGTTGATAAATTTGGGGAAATAGAGACCACCTTCGGTAATATTGGCAGTTAGCTGGACTCCCTCAGGTGTGAGAGAGTAGTAGTTGTCGTGTTTTTGAACATAACCAAGTTTGACCAAATGCTGGAGATGATAATTAAAAAGCACATTGTCTGTCTCCTCAAGCATCATCTCAGAGTATTTCTGCCGTTTGTTGATCATCAGCATCTTGAGGATGTTGTTTTTGATAGGATTTTTGATGAAGTCTTGTGCATCAGCCATAGGATTATTTCTTTTTCTTCCAATTGAGTATAGCGCAAAACAAAAGATTGAGAGAAGGCTTATTTGGCGGTTGAAATTCCAGTATGGATTTCAAGCTGGTTGATTCTCTGTTCATGATCGTCAAGACCTGCTGAATGTCCAGTAAAGACTTCTGTTGCCTCTTTGCGCAGTTGATCTATCTTTTTATTAAGAACATCGAATCTCCTCTCCATTTTCATATCTAATGTTTCAAGTTTTTGATCTAATTTGTCATCAAAAGCACCAAGCCTCCGGTTTAGTTTTTTATCAGACGCACTTAGCTTTTGATCTAATTTTTCATCGAGTTTTTTATCTAATAATGTTTCAATTTGTTTGAGATCATTTTGTGTCATAGGTACACTATAGTTCGAGTTTTTAGAATTTACAAGAGAACAAAACCTAGCAAAGAGTGATATACTTTGGCCATGACGAGTAAGAAAAGCGCTATCATAGGTGAGCCATTTCCCAACCCGCTCAAAATCGTCAAACCTTGTACCACTACTGCTCCATCAACTGCACCTATCAA
>DASZRR010000136.1:0-5396 GCA_035549055.1 Patescibacteria group bacterium
TTGGCAGCTCTATTTTACGAGATTCCATATAGGAAAAAAGTTCCTCAGACGGCTTGGTAGCCAGTATACCTGCAACACCGATTGCCGCAGCTTTAGCCACAGCTTCTTTGTCAATATCAGGCAGAAGCAGAATCTTGCCAATCGTGTCTTTAGTAATCTGTGTACCACTGACCATTTTCTGGTCGTCATCAGGAGTCAATACGATAATTTTCCCCTGACCCGTTCCACCTCTTCCCTCAGAGCCGACGAGAGTTTTGCTGTCAGTCTCAATGACAATTTTCTCATTATCGCATAGAGTAACTTCACCAGCAAGAGGCGAAGTAATATCTTTCCTTTCTCTTGCAGTAGACTCCGTATCCAACGCCTGCCCATCCGCAGTCTGTAAAACCAGTTTGCCCGTATCCCGCTCAAATCTGACTATGATGCCATCAATCTCTGAGCGAATCTCTTCTTTTTTAAAGCCCTTTTTCTTTACAGCAAGCAAATCGCCCTTCTTGACACTATCCCCTGGTCCTTTGAGCAAGTATTTTCTCCCTGTATCTCCGGGTTGATTGAGCGCTTCTGAAAAATCAATAATGAGTTCTCTCCCGGATGTCTGAGAGGTTGTGGCGCGTGTATGGGAGACTTTGTGGTCAGAAGCAGTAGCCAGAACCTGGCCGAGGTTGATCTTATCGCCTTTTTTGACGACGATAGTAAATCCAGCAGGAATAGAAATAGGCAGTGACGTCATAAGAAAAATATAAAATTCAAAATTTAGAATTCAACATTAAATTCTGAATTATGAACTCTAGATTCTGAATTGACGTCAGTCACGAGCAACAAATGGCAGCAAAGCCAAATGACGAGCGTATTTCACAGCACTGGTCAGTCGACGCTGATGTTTGGCACAGACGCCTGTCCGAACACGACCATAAATCTTACCTCGATCTGAGATGAATTTTTGCAGCATGGTGACGTCTGCGTAATTGGGAGTTTTCTTCTCGTCACAAAATACACAATTTTTAGGTGTGATTATCTTTCTCTTAGTTCGTAATGTTGTTTTTTTGTCTGCCATAATAATTAAAAAGGTATATCATCTGGCGGGACCATATCCTCATCAGATGCAGCCTCTTTGGCTGGCTCCTCATGCACCATAGCTTTGGCCTCGGCTGGTTTTTTCTCTTTTGGCGCCGGTCGAGAAGAAGCTGAATCTTCACTCGTCGCTGGACTTGTGGTCTGTTGACCTTTACTATCCAAGAGGATCATATCGTCAATTACCACCTCAGTCGTTGACTTCTGCTGTCCGTCTTGACCAGTCCAACTTCTCGTCGCGAGTCTTCCCTCGACATAGACTTTGCGTCCTTTGACCAAAAATTGACTACACAGTTCAGCCAACTTATTCCAGGCAACGATGCGATGGAACTCAGTCTCTTCGTGCTTCTCCCCTGAGTCAGTCGTCCATGATCTATTGGTTGCCAAACCAAAAGTACAGACTGCAGTACCCTGGGGGGTATACCGCAACTCAGGATCTCGTGTCAGATTCCCGATCAACTGAACTCTATTCAAGCTACGTGCCATATCTTAGTTGGTAGATTTTAGGTATGTAGTAAATAGTAACTACACAACGCTAATTTCTACACACTTATTTGGTGCGCAATAACAAATGTCTGAGGACATTGTTATTTCTCGTAAGTTGTGTTTCAAAATCTTTGGGCACTGACGCTTCAGTCTCTAAGTTGAGTTTGACATAGACGCCGGCATTTTCTTTTTTGATAGGATACGAGAGAGGCTTTTGACCCCAATCCTCTTCTTTGACGACTTTGACATCTTTCAACTGCGTTTTAATTTGATCAATCACTTTTTTACGATCTGCCTCAGAAAGTGAGGTGTTGAGCACCAAAACTAAGTCATATAATCTCATATAAGTAAGCACAATGATACCAAATCCGAGCCTCAGTTAGCAAGTAGGAATACACGCAACTCAAACTCATTAGTATTATAGGCCTAAAAGTGCTATAATTTTATTCTATGTCTGAAAAAAGTGTTAGACCACCATGCAAAGAACTTGCTCCTCACAAACGGGCAAAACTTACTATTGAGAGGCTTAATAGTGGCTTAGATACAATGACAGCTGATTTGGGGATAGAAGTAGATAGTAATACTAGAAGAAAGTTACTAGCTTATTCAACAATTATGGTTGAGCCTTCTCTACTGCCACAGCTTGCTGAAAGCTATGAAACAACTCTAAATATTATATCTCATGCTGCAAGTGAAGTGCTGGATAATCCGGATATAAAGTTACTGGGAAGATCGCTTGTTGATAGAATATTTGATGATTTAGCTTCAATTAAACAGCCCTTAGAGAAGGAAGCATCTCCAGCAAAAAATGCTACTTCAAAAATATCAGCAAGGAAAGCACATGAATTGAAGAAATTAGGTAGTCTCTACACCGAAAATGAGGACTGGCAAGCATACGCTCGAGCAAACGTAGAAGTTGTGAATGAAGATAATCGAGAGATTGCAGCACTTGCCCTTTGTGGACTATCTGCGAGAGAAATTGCCCAAAAACTGAGCATGAATGAAGGGACTGTTGCTACCTATTTAAAACTTGCTAGAAAAGAACTGGAAGCAAATTTATTTTCTCTATCCCCCATGAATTTAACAAGGATCACACGAAAAGTCAGTCCTACTGATCAAGACAAAAGAAGAGCACAAGCTGTAAAAACAAAAGTTCTTAAAACAGTCGAATTAGCTGACATTCACTATGCAACTCCAGAGCAATTAGAAGATTTTAATCAGCGCGAAAGGATTCTTAGTGAGATGTCAGAGAAAGGATACTTATTACTCAGAGAACACGTAGATGAGAATGGATACGCGACAATCATTCAGTCAAAACAATATCAACCTTATATTCATCGTTCTCAGAGACGGATCTTTGTTCATCAAGATGATCTTCCAACTATCATGACAATGATGCGCCAGAATACAAAAAGGGAGATATTTGATCCACACTATGCATCAGTCAACGATGCAACAAAGACGATGAAAGAGGCTGGCAAGGTGAGGCACAAGATAAAGAAAAAAGAAATTGAACCCGTCACTGCAGGTAACAAATTATTTCTTTATATCGGTGAGTCTTCAGATGAAGAAAAGAAATAACTCACAGATCTTACATTTAGCGACTTTATGTTTTACTTTTTCCCAGCAAGTCATTGATAAAAGCAGCACCTATCCCATGTAGTGATGCCGCCTGCTCTGGACTATCAATGTTGTGCGGGTGATACGACAATCCTCCAAAACCATCATAGAGCTGGAGATTGCAGGCATTTCCCTCTCTCAACGCAATAACTCTGGGCATACCATGACCATCAAATTCTAAGAATTGGATAGACTTCCCAAATTGTTGGACTATTTGACGCGCTCTCTTTTGAAAAGCCTTCTGATACGCCTCATCTGTCACAGGCGTCTCTCGTCCACTGAATTCTTCAGGGATAATCAAATTTGCCGAAGCAAGCTTTCCAATCGTACCCGTGATATAGGGATACTGCTGATCATCCCCAAGCACAGCCTGAATAGTATTCAAATATTGCGCAACTGTCGCCTCCAGAGCAATTGCTTGATCCAAAGTAGTGATATCGCGGCCAGTGTAGCGGCCAGTCGTCAGATCGAGTCTGACTGCAGCTTGTATGTCTTCTCCTCCAATACTCGCTCCCAAAAGTAAGCCTTGTTCACCTGCTCTATCCATCTCGCCTGGCTGGAGTCGTAAATCTTGGCAATTTTCAGCAAAAAGTCGCTCACGCCATCCCCAGTCCATCTGAGAAAGCCTGTCCTTCGCAGCTTGCCACTCAAGGGGCAATACTAAATCGGTGAGGAGATAGTCCCCATAGGAGCTGCGAGAAATTGCCGGGACACGAAATGGATGACCAGGGATATTCTCAGGAATCACTTCAATCTCTGTACAAGAAAATTTAGAAGCAGGCAAAAGTCTATCTCGAAAGGATAGTTGTCGAGCAGAATCTTGGTCAGATTCTTTTCTTGGCATTTACGCTCCGATTTTGAATTCTATCACATCGCCGTCTTGAACGATGTAATCTTTACCCTCAAGCCTTGCTTTTCCTACTTCACGCGCTTTTTTCCTTCCGCCTGTGGCAATATAATCAGCAAAACTTATAACCTCTGCTTTGATAAATTTCTTGATGAAGTCGGTATGAATTTCACCGGCTGCATGTTGTGCATCAATGCCTTTCCTGACTGTCCAGGCCCGCACTTCCTTCTCGCCTGCGGTGAGGAATGAAATCAAACCAAGCCTGTCATAAGCTTTGTGGATGAGCCGTTCAAGACCAGAAGTCGGAAAGCCGAGATCATGCAAATACAATTTTTGCTCTTCCTCAGAAAGTGAGGCAAGCTCTGACTCGATTTTGGCACAGATCACGACGAAATTCTGATGCGGGATCTGCAAAATCTTGGCGTATTTATCAATCATCAAATCGACATTGACGAGGGAGTAATCATCTTCTGAGACATTCAGAACCGTGATTTCAGGCTTGGCAGTGAGGAAAAACATCGCTCTCACTGCATCCAACTCTTCTTCTGCAAATTTCATCTCACGAACTGGTGTCCCGGTATTGAGATCACTGACGATTCGCTGAGTGAGTGCCTTTTCGGCAGGATTTTTAGTACGCGCTTCATGATTCATCGCTGATTGCAAATCTGAAAGTATCAACTCTGTTTCAATTGCGGCATAGTCACTTTCAGGGTCCTGACTGCCCTCCCTGATCACATTTTCATCCACAAAGGCCCGGACGACGTGGGCGATGACTGAGACTTCCCTAATATGAGAGAGAAACTTGTTACCAAGACCAGCTCCCTCAGATGCTCCCTTAACCAAACCTGCAATGTCGACGAACTCAACAGTTGCGGGTTTGAGTGGTGGTAACTCAGACATTTTTTCCTCGAGCTTGGTAATCTCTGCCAACTGTGTCAAACGCGAATCAGGCACTGGAACAATGCCGATATTTGGTTCAATGGTGGCAAAAGGATAATTCGCAGCCAAAGCCTGCTGCTTCTTAAGAAGCGCATTAAATAACGTCGACTTTCCAACATTTGGCAATCCCACAATTCCGACTGATATATTCATATGAAGCTAATTATAGCAGATTTTAGCAGCCAACCTTGAGAGTTTGACCGGTGTGGATAAGAGAAGATTTGAGGCTGTTTTGCTGCATGATCGACTGATACTTACTGCCACCTCCGAGATTGAGACTTGCTATTCCCCACAGCGTATCTCCTGATTGAACAATATAATCTGCACACTTTCCAATCGCGACTGTAGATAAACCAAGAACACTGTTTGACACCAATGAATTTGAACTCACACCAAACGGCGAAACTTTCACGCTCACCGCCCGCGACCAATC
>DASZRR010000137.1:0-9012 GCA_035549055.1 Patescibacteria group bacterium
AATTGAATCTCAAAATGGGCAAAGAGGGCAGGCTGTAGCAATTAGTCGTGAAGATCCTGTTATAATGACCACCTACCATTTTTCACCTACGAACCTTATTAGTGCTGAAGGAGCTGGGATTTTTTTGAGCACCTATTTAAAAACTATCCTTAACCTTGGTACTACATTGTTTGTTCTATCACCAATTCTTATTTATTTACTTATTCGATTGATAGTTATCAAGTACTTTAGAGGACTGATATTTATTGCGTTTATATTGATGCTTGTGATTTATACATTTTTTCTTGGCAAATTATTTCCAGGTGGTCAAGTAAATAGCTCAGGAATAACGATTATCACGCTGCTTTCCTGGGCGATTATTGTGGGCTATTTAAGAATTAAAGCCGGAATATGGTTTGTTTTTTCAATATGCTTCTTCACACTCATGGTGGTTATTCTTGTCGCTTTGGGTAGGCCGGATATTGCTGATAGAGCTGCAACATTGGCAGCTGGGTTTTTCTTTTTTGGCGTTATTCACGTATGTTTTGAGTATATTTTCCCTGATTTTTTTATAAGAACAATAGGAGATCTGTTATTGGAGTTCAGCTTGATTAACAAGCATAAAAAAATTGTTAAATTTCTCAAGGAAAAACTTTATTTGTAAAGAGATAGTCGATATGTTGTAATAGACAAAGAGTGATGAGCTGGATAAAGAAATATAATCTTAAAAAAAATCTAGAATTTCTTTCTGTAATCCCGATTCTTGTTGTTGGGATTTTTTTTATTCTTTATTCAGTTCTGGGGATTGTCAGACATAATTTCTATGGTTCTTTCGGTGCAGATTTAGGATTTATCGATCGTGAATTCTGGCAGTATAGCCATTTTGATTTTTCTCAACTTTTGGGACAAGCTCATATCGAGCCGACCACGGTGATTTTTTCTCCACTGTATTGGTTATGGTCTGATCCACGCATCCTCATCCTTTTTCAAGCACTTGTTATTACCACCTCGGGAATGGCTGTTTTCCTCCTGGCCAAGAAACACAAGCTAAATACCTGGCTTTGCTATGTCATCCTGCTTTCTTATCTCATGTTTTACGGAGTGCAAAACGCCTTGTGGTTTGATGTCCATACCTCAGTTTGGGGAGCAGCTTTTTTCATGTGGTTTATTTATTTTCTGGATAGTGATAACCGAAAATTGAGTTTGCTTTCATTTCTCCTGACAATTGGTTCGAAGGAAAATTTTGCTCCGTATGTTTTTTTGTTCACCTTAATTTATTTCTTGTTCACACGTAAAAAAGAGGCTTTCTGGTATATGGTTGGTTCGCTTGCTTATATATTACTCCTTTTTAAAATCATTTATCCTGCCACCCTTCCGAAAGGGTATTCCTACTCAAGCAATCAGGGGTTGGTTTCGGGGAACCCCTTGCAGCTAATTGATACTGCCACAAAGAGACAAACGCTTTTTTATACTTTCGCCTGGGTAGGGTTTTTACCAATTTTATTACCTTTGTGGGTCGTCCCAATTTTAGGAAATCTGGCTTCGTATTTCATCCTTGGGAGGGACTACGTAGCAGCACACAGTATCTTTATGCATTATCGGGTAGATCTTCTGCCGCTTGTTTTTTCAGCACTAGTTTTTACTATTGCCAGATATAAATGGCTTAATACTAAATATATTGCAGGATATTTATTGATCTGTCTGCTTGTATGCCAGTACGTCCTCCATTTACCGCTCAGTTACCTGACCAAACGCTGGTTTTGGACAGAGCCAAGTGGTGTCCCTGCAATAAATAAGATCATTTCAGAAGTACCAGCGAATGCTGCTGTTGCTGTTCAGAACAATATTTATCCGCATCTTAGCGAGCGAGAAGATATTTCACTTTTGTGGCCGGATGAGAGGACTTTTATGACCAACTCTCCTTGTGGCCAAACACACTGTCCCTGGCTGAGATGGGAGGATAACCCAAAATTCATGATTGTCGATTTCTCACCTGAGTGGGATATCAGACATCTTCTCCTCCAGAATGCAGACTTTCAACAGGCTGTGATGGGTATGGAAAAAGAAGGGATTATTAAATTATATCGTCACGAGGGGACAGCAAGTATTTATCAGATTTTGGAGAAAGCAAAATAGTATGGATATTGTCATTGGATACTTTGAATTTGTAGCAGCTGCATTTTTTAGCCTCTATGTTCCAGGTAGTATTTGTCTCAAGCTACTTAGAATTCACAAATCGAGAAGTGAGGATCTGATCTTGAAATGGCTTCTGGGGATTGCCGTTTTTCTTATTGCTACTTATCTTCTCTCCTGGGTCGGTCTCTCGCAAGCGTATCTTATAATCGTCGTAGGATGCAGTATCTATTACCTTTCGCATCTGAGAAAACAAGCTATTCGTTCCTGGTTGCAAGATGTCGATATATTGCCTCTTGCGATCATCGTTGTTGGATCTCTTGGATTTTTAGGAGCAACATATTTTTCAGGTTATGAGACAACCAAGGGTATGGAGTACGTGGGATTCAATGGCATGGATGGTATCAGGCATATTGCCTATATCCGCAACATGACGCAGTATTTTCCGCCACAAAAGCCAGAGATGGCAGGAGTAGAGTTACGCGGCTTTCATTATTTTTACGATTTTCTCCTGAGTAAGTTTATTGTTTTTTATGGTATGTCTGCGAGAGATCTCTACTTTAGATATTTTCCTTTGCTTATCGGTCTGTTATATGGGGGTGGATTTTATCTTTTTGCCTCGATGCTCACCAAAGAGAAGATTAAACACAATCTGATTTTGTTTTTTGCCTATTTCTCGCAAAGTTCGCTTTTTGTGTTAGTTCTTTTTAATCATAGCCTTGATCTTATCAATAATGGCGCAGTACAACCGTTGGGTCTGATTATCAATCCCTTTACTGTTCTTGCAGTCGGGTTGCTGCTAGGAGGATTGGCATTGCTTCCTGATATCCAGAAGTCATGGAAGTACGCAGTTCTTTCGGCACTTATCCTAGGAGTTATCAGTCAGATGAAAATTTACGCTGGACTCTGTGCTATAGGAGTACTTGGTGTATATGCATTGTATGCTGTGATGAGAAGTCGTTGGAATAGGAAAATTATAATCAATTTCACTTTGGGAATAATCATCACGGCAGTTATTACTGCGATTACGTATCTGCCCAATAATTACAAAGCCGGTGGGCTCGTATGGGCGCCGTTGCTTTTTTATAGTCATTATTTGCAATCTGAACAGTTCCAATCACTTCAATGGGAACTTCGAAGACAAGTCTATGCTGCTGCCCATAACTGGCCTCATCTTATTGTTCATTATCTTGAGGCAATCAGTATTTTTTGGCTGGTAAATTTAGGTTCAAGTCTCGTTATTGTGTTGGGTATCAAAGATCTAATTAGAAAAAAGTTTTGGCAGCAAGATGGCAATATAATCATTACTACAGCCATTGTAGTGCCAGTCCTCATTGGCTCTTTTTTCATTCAGACGACATCACCTTTTGATACCGTACAGTTTTTTTGGATTGCGCTTGCCCTCATTGGCATCCCCACAGGAATGGTTTTTGGCAGCCTCTATCTCAAAAGTAACCATGTATTTAAAATCATCCTGCTCTTAATAATTATTGGCTGTTCAGTTCCAGGTGTACTGGATTTTGAGAAGAAATATCTTTTTCCAGAGCAACGAAGAATTATACCAGGGAAGTACCTGTCAGTCATGCGCAGTGTGGAGTCAATTGTACCTATGGGGAAGTTTATTATTTATCTTCCCATAGATTTTCCCCGTCAACAGGGCGTCTTGCCCTCAGATACGCTGATCATCCCGGCTCGAACAGGTCGATCAGTTTATTTAGGAGATGGAGGGGTTCCGACCAAACTCGATACATCGTATGCTACTCGTCAACAAAACCAAGACGAACTCAAAAGCGCAATTCTTGACTGTAATGTTGCTAAAATTGAGCAAGTATTGGCAAAAATAAATTCCCCCTATCTGCTCACGACTAATCGTTTTGCATGTCTGCAACATCTTGCGAGTAAATCAGTCATCTCTCCTGATGGCAGACTGGCTTTCTACGTTTTTGACTGATCAGATTTGGCTAAATCCTCTCTCCATGCTAAAATTGCACTATATGCTTAGTATTGTCGTACCTGTCTACAATGAAGAGGAGAGTCTCCCTCATTTTTTTGTAGAGCTTATTAGCCAACTCAAAAAGATCAGAGAACCTTTCGAGGTAATCTTTGTCGATGATGGGTCTGTTGATAATTCATTTAATATTCTTAAGGAATTTGAAGCAAACAATAAAGATGTGAGGCTCTTTTCATTCCGAAAAAATGCTGGTAAAGCTGAGGCTTTGTCTCTCGGATTTGCTAAAGCTTTGGGAGAGATTATCATTACGCTTGACGCGGATTTGCAGGATCAACCTTCAGAAATTCCACATTTTCTGGCCAAACATAAAGAAGGCTACGATGTGGTATGCGGTTGGCGGAAAGAGCGCAAAGACGCCTCCAAGATGAAGATTATTTCAAAGCTCTTTAACTATGTTTTGAATAAGGCATTTGACTTAACTATTCATGATTATAATTGTGGCTTTAAGCTCTATACGAGAGACGCGGCCAAGAGTCTGCATCTCTATGGAGGACTGCACCGATTTATCCCAATTCTCGTCTATGAGCAGGGATTTAGTGTCACTGAAATACCAGTTCGTCATGAGGTGCGTAAATACGGAGAGTCAAAATACAAATTCAGCAAGATCAAAGATCTGCCTGACATGTTTACGATGTTGTTCTTGATGAAATACATGCAGAGGCCATTACATTTTTTTGGAGCAGTGGGAGGACTTCTTTCTTTGATCGGTACTCTTATCCTTCTTTATCTAACAATCCTGCATTTCCTGGGTGAGTCAATTGGTCGCAGGCCACTTCTCATTTTTGGTTTTGTTTTTGTCGTGACAGGTCTCCAGATTTTCTTTACCGGATTTTTGGCAGAGTTACTTATCAATATTTCCCAGAAAGGCGAACACCATAATTATCCTCTAAAATATTTATCGCCCAAAAATGCTTAGCAACCATTGTTGACATGGAGGCCTGGCTCAGGCATGCTAGAAACAATGATATTTTTCTGAAAGGAATTTATAAAGTTGGTAAAGTGAAAAGTTTATAAAGCAAAAGGTCCCTATTATATACACTTTAAAAACACTATAACTTTACGGACTTAACATGTCATGAAAATTGGGATTGATGTCTCACAACTTACCTATCGCAACACAGGAGTGGCAAATTATTTGCAGAATTTTGTAGAGAGTTTGCTAAAAAAAGGTAGTGAGAATGAATATATACTTTTTTTCTCTAGTCTGAGAGGTTCTCTGGATAAAGATTTTATTTCTGGGTTAAAAAGTTCACGTGTTGTTGTGAAAGAGTTTAGATTTCCTCCGACAATTCTGGATATTGTATGGAATAAGTTACATATCATGCCTATTGAGTGGTTTGTAGGGGATGTCGACGTCTTTATCACTTCAGATTGGACAGAGCCGCCGACCAAAAAAGCTAAAAAAGCGACAATTTTGTATGATCTTATTGTTTATCAATACCCCAAAGAATCTACTCCTACAATTGTTAAGACACAGAAAAGAAAATTAGCCTGGGTAAAAAAAGAAGCACAGGCTATTTTTTGTATCTCACAGGCAACCAAAAATGACGCAGAGAACATCCTGGGCATTGCTAAAGATAAATTACATGTTATATATCCTGGAGTTACCTTATGACAATCGCAATTGATGCTAATGAGGCTAATGTTGAACTCAAAGTAGGAGTTAGTGAGTATGTTTTTGAATTGCTGCAGCAGTTCAATAGATTGCAAGTGGCAGGTCGTAGGTGGCAGATATATTTGAAAGAGCAGCCGGGTGATAATTTTCCTCCTGAATCAGAAAACTGGCAGTATAAGGTTTTCGGTCCAAAAAAAATGTGGACGCAGGTCGCTCTGCCTGTCAGTCTGTACTTCAAAAAAGACAAACCAGATGTCTTTTTCTCTCCTGCTCATTATGCTCCTCGCTTTTCTCCTGTCCCGACGGTAGTCTCGATTATGGATTTGGCTTTTTTTCATTTTCCTGAGTACTTCACGAAAAAAGATTTAACTCAACTGCATAGCTGGACTAGGTACTCCGCCAAAAAAGCGCGAGCCATTATCACCATTAGTAACGCTAGCAAAAATGATATAATTAAAGAGTACGGTGTGCCTGGGGAGAGAGTTCACGTAATCTATCCTGGGATCAAGACTCTGACGTCGCTCGCTCCACACATTTATCCTATGCAAGAGATGCAAACAAAGTATAATTTGAGTAAAAATTACATTCTCTTTGTGGGTACCTTGCAACCTCGCAAAAATATTGCTCGACTTATTGAAGCATTTTCTCTTCTTCAACAGCAGAAAGGTCAAAGTGTTGCTGACTTACAATTAGTAATTGTGGGTAAGAAGGGCTGGAAATATGAAGATATTCTGGCTGCCCCCAAAAAATTTGGAGTCGAGGACAAAGTCAGGTTTTTAGACTTTGTCCCGGATGAGGAGCTAGTTATGCTCTATCAAAATGCAGTATGTTTTGCATTTCCAAGTCTTTACGAAGGATTTGGTCTGCCAATACTTGAGGCGATGAGGCTTGAATGTCCTGTTCTTACCAGTAATGTCAGTAGTATGCCGGAAGCAGGAGGCGAGGCTGCACTCTACGTGGATCCCGAAAATGTCAAAGATATGAGTACTCAATTATATAAGATAGTAACAGATGACAAGCTTCGCAAAACAATGATTGCAAAGGGGCGCGAGCAAGTCAAAAAATTTAGTTGGGAGAAAGCTGCCAAAGAGACACTTGTTGTCCTGGAAGACGTGGCAAGTAAACGTTAACTTTTAAATCATGACTATCTTACAAAGAGTTAAAAGAAGAACAGACACAGTTGCCAATGAATATGTGTTATTTTGGCTTCATGGGATAGGCAATGTCCCATCGCATCATATCAGACGATTTTTTTATCGTTGGGCTGGAGTCTCGATTGGCTCAGGCTCTACGATCCATACTGGTGCACGGTTCTATGAACCATCGGGAATCTCAATTGGTGAAGATACAATTATTGGGGAGGGAGTAGTTTTGGATGGGAGAGCGCCACTTCGCATCGGCTCACATGTCGCTTTTGCTTCTGAAGTGATGGTCTATAACGCTGAACACGATATTCATCATGAAACCTTTCGTCCCATCACGGCAGAAGTTGTCATTGAGGATTATGTCTTTGTTGGTCCTCGGGCAATTATCTTGCCGGGTGTACATATCGGAAAAGGTGCTATCGTGGCTGCTGGGGCTGTCGTGACCAAAGATGTTGAGTCGCTAGATATCGTCGGAGGAGTTCCTGCTCGAAAAATTGGCAGACGCAAAATAACAGATCCACAGTATAAGTTAGGGAGGGCGGCATGGTTTCGTTAGTTATCCTCTCTTACAACAAACGTGATTTGACGGCTGCATGTTTGCGAACTATTTTCGACCATGTGCCATCTAAAGAAGCCGAGGTAATTGTCGTTGATAATGCCTCAAGTGATGATAGTGTCAGTTTTATCAAAAAACATTTTCCTCAAGTAAAGTTGATTGAAAATTCACGCAATGCTGGCTTTGCAGGCGGATGTAACTTGGGAGCCAAATCGGCAAAGGGGGAATATATTCTCTTTCTTAATAACGATGCCAAGCTTTCAGATGATCCACTGCCAGCACTTATTGATGTCTTCAAAAAACATCCGGATACTGGGATTGTGGGGGGATTGTTGGTCAACCATAATGGCAGTCTCCAACGCTCTTACGGTGCATTTTATACCGTTCCCAATGTCGTCTATCTGCTTTTTGCGGGAGAAAGTGGGGAATTGCAGCGCTTCAAAGGCAAAGAAGTCACCGCGACTGATTGGGTAAGTGGAGGATTTATGATGATCAGGAAAGATGTTTTCACCAAAGTAAAAGGGTTTAATGAGTCCTATTTCATGTATATTGAAGATATGGATTTATGTTATAGAGTCAAAAAGGTTGGGTTTGCTGTCTATAATACGCCACATGCGAAAGTGGAGCATCTTGGACAGGGAAGTACCAACAAGACATTTGCCATTGTTCATATCTATGAAGGATTACAGATTTTCTACAAACAGCAGCGAAGTATACTTGAGTACTACATCGTCAAGTTGTTGCTTTTTGTCAAAGCAAGTATTGCTCTTCTCGTCGGGCTTTTGACCTTTAATAAATATTTGATCACTACGTACTTTGGTGCTCTTAAGACATTATGAAACAATTACGTTGGATTCTCGATCATTCTTTGTTTATTTTTACACTTTTTCTCTTGATCTTTATCCCGTTGTATCCCAAAATTCCTCTCCTGGATATTAAGCATACCTGGGTCTATATCAGAGTTGAAGATTTCCTTATTGCTTTTGCCTGGGTAATTTTCTTTATTGCTTATCTGCGTAAGAAAGCTACCATTAATACTCCTTTATCATGGCCTATTGTTGTTTTTTGGATTGTTGGAGCTATTGCAACTATTAATGGAGTGGTATTTATCTTTCCTCATCTGGCAAATGTTTTTCCTAGCCTGGCAGCACTTAACTATCTGAGGAGGATTGAATATCTGTCTGTATTTTTTCTTGCCTACTCTGCGATCAAGAATCGTAAAGATATTAATGCTCTCATTGCTGTTCTGACGGGGACGATGATTGGCGTCTTTATTTATGGTATTGGGCAGAGGCTGTGGGGTTTTCCAGCATTTGAAACCATGAATGAGGAATTTGCAAAAGGCATTCCTCTTCGTCTGTCTGCTCTCGCACGTATTCCCTCAACCTTTGCCGGGCACTATGATCTGGCTGCGTACCTGATCCTCATGATTCCAATTTTGGGGAGTATGATTATTGGATACAAGAAATGGTATCTCAAGCTTATTTTTTTCCTCACATCGGTAGGCGGGCTCATTCTCCTTCTGATGACTGCCTCGCGCGTGTCGTTTGCTGTTTATCTCGTCGCTATTGCT
>DASZRR010000138.1:0-7537 GCA_035549055.1 Patescibacteria group bacterium
CGAACAGGCGGCATTCTTAATGGTAGAGAATTTTTTCATCCACATGTTACGATTACAAGAGTCAAAGATGCCGTCGATGCAGAGAGGGCGAGGGAGGTGGTTGATGCAGCTCCACCGTATCGGTTTGGAGTGGACAGATTGTATTTGGCGCATCTTGGCCCCAACGGCACAGTGTCTGATATTGTAGAGGAGTTTAAATTAAAGTAATTAGAGAGCTTTAATTAGCGTCGAAAAGTCCTCAGTAAGAATTGCAGCGGCATCGTTTTCGATAAGTGACTTTTTAGTAGATTTTAGTATAGTTTGTCCAGTTTTAAGAATTTTTATACCCAATTTTTTATTTTTTGGATATGTGGTATTTGCTGAGGTGACTGTAAGAATTAGCGACTCTCCTAATGCTTTATTTATCTTCTTCATAGAAATTGCAGAATTTATATCGTTAATAAGAGTGTCAAAGGTAACTATTTTTTGTACTGAAATTGTATTTGTATTATCCTTATCATAGTCAAAAGAAAAACTACTCGGCTTATCAGGGGATGCAAAACCATTTATTTTTTTAATAAGTGGATTGCCGTTGGAATCATATAAATAAAGAGATGAAGAGAATATTGAGTTTGGTTGTCCGCTAATGGTTATTGTATACTTCCCAGAAGTTGGTTTTTTTACAAGGACTACGTTGATATCGTTTCCACTTTTTTGACTAGGATTGTTATCATTAGTTAGCGCAGTCTCTACAAATGAATTCCCAATAACTGTGTTATTACTATCTCTGAGATCTATTTGAGATCCATTATCATCGGTAATCAAAAAATATGAAAGATCTGTATTCGAGGGAATATACCTATCAAGCGCATTAAAGGAATTATTGTACCCATCGGATAATGTTTGGTATGAATAGTAGGGGTCATTTATTGCAAATGTACTGTCAGTTATCCCCTTGGCAACAACAAAATGCCCTGGCTCTTGTAATATATCGGGGTGCCCAGATTGAAGATCACTGGTGAGTTGGGTTGATGCATTTGCTCCTTCACGATCAAATTCCAAAGCGTCATTTTGGAAATTGGGATTATTGCCAGAATTTTTGGCAAGTTTTGATAGACGAGAAATTGCTAGCCAATTCACTAATCCATTACCAATATAACCATCTTTTTGTCCGATCAGCCATTTATTTAATGTTCCTGGTGTAATAAATGTGCTATCAGGTAGCTTAATAATTTGATAGTAGTTTAAGATCATCGTAGCAGATGTGAGAGCACATCCCCATGAACCGATGGTAGGATCTTTTGGACTCCATTTATTAGCGGAGTCATATTTTTGAGAGTCCCAAAGAGGATCTGTTTGTTTGATAAGAGGTACCGGTAGAGGCGTAGGTGTTGGAGCCTCAGCCGAAGTAACGATGAAGTTATCAATTGGTGCATTATTACCAAGGTCAAATCCAGGAGCACCTGAAGAGTATGTATTATCTACTACAGTAGTAATAAGTTGATTATCTAGATAGAGGCTTTGATCATTTCCTATTGAGCAAAGCTTCAGAGAGTGAATACCATTGGAAAGTGAGGGAGAGGTTGAGAATAGGGTGTTATTATAATCCAGACCTAAAAATAATATGGTTCCATTCTCAGTTAATCCTGCGTCATAATGATGTGTGTCATGGCCCGAGTTTCGCCGTGTTGATATATCAAAGAATGTTGGCGGTTGGACTTGAACAAGTGGGTAAGAAAAGTCAGCTTGTACACAATAGTCAGACAAGGAAGATAATGATGGTATGTAATAACTAGAATTTGAACCAATACTAATAATGCTATTATTCAATATACTTGCGTTGCTTAAGTTAGTATAACCCTGCCAAAGATTGTTATGGTTAATCAGTGAAACTCCATCGACATCAGTAAAATAATCAGAGAATATTTCTGAGGCAAAAGACTTCTGTGAAAAGGAAAACAATGAGAGGAATATAGTAAATACTAGGAGAACACGCCTATGATTATGAAATCCCATACTCATATATAAGCTGTACAATATCAAAATCTCACAATAATCTTCAATTGTCAATCCCTAATGAGTCTTGGTGGCAATAATGTAAATATTTGATTCCCCAAAAAAATAAAGAAACAACTTATCAACATAAATTATAATATTTGTAATCCCACCTCTTACCATCTTTAAAATAATTTTAGAGTGACTTTTGGTAAAAAAAAAGTTTCTCAATAATCCCTCCTGCTTACCGGATGCTATAATTGTATATCCATTTTTTTCTAGAATGTTTAATAATTCTATTAAACTATACCGTCGTAAATGACCGACTTCGTGATCAAATTTATTTAGTAATCCTAAGCGATATAATGGAGCATTTTGTGAAGGAGTTGTAATTATTAATATCCCTGCTGGTTTTAATACTTGACGTATGTCTCGTAGTGCCTCTATATCCTTTCTTAGATGTTCAAGAACTTCTGACAATATAACAAGATCATACTTATTTTGTGGAACTTTTGAAGGGAATGCTGCATTAATAAACGTTATTTTTTTCTCGAGACCAAATAGCTTAGCATTTTTTTTAGCTAACTCGACAGCTTGCTCAGATATTTCCAAGCCAGTTACTTTAATACCTTTAGATGCAAGATAAAAGTCAATTGTCCCGACACCACTCCCTATATCGAGCACATGTTTAACCTTTGAAAGGTATGGTTTTAATAAACGAATGAGATAGTAATACGTGAAATTATTGTCATCAATTATCTTTTTTTGCAGTCTGCGATCTTTATGGAATTCCTCATACAATGCATTTTTTTTCTTCATGGTGATTATAAGTATAGCAAACTCATGAATTTAGTATAATTGGTATATGAGTAATAGAATCATCTTTCTTACTCGGGCGTATTATCCCAACATTGGAGGGGTGGAGAAGCATATTTACGAACTTTCCAAAAAGTTGGTAGAGAGAGGGTGGAGGATTACCATCATTACTGAAGATCGCGTTGACAAGAACTCTCCCTTGCAAGAAAAGGATTATCGGATAGACGGAGTGGAGATCATTCGAATTCCTGTTGGGGGAGACGACTGGTTCAAAAAATTCAGAATTTGGCGATGGATCTGGCAACAACGAGAAATTTTTTTACGCGCAGATCTGACACATTGCCATGACGTTTTCTTCTGGTATCTCCCGCTTGCTTTGTTGTATCCCATGAGACCAGTCTATACTACTTTTCATGGCTATGAGAGCTATCCCATCAAGACCAAAGCTATTATCTACCGCAAGATCTTCGAATACATGTCCAATCGGACGATTTGTGTGGGGAAGTTCATGACCAAATGGTATCATGCACACCCGACAAAAATTATTTATGGAGCAGCCACAATCCATCGACAAAAAATTATCCCAAAGAAAAATACTGCAATTTTTATCGGCAGATTGGATGAACATACGGGTATAGATATTTATGTCCAGGCGGTCGCCTTAATTCGTAAAAAAATTCCGGACTTTACTCTGACTGTCTATGGTGATGGTCCCTTGAGAGGGGAGATTGAAAGTCCTGGAATTGTAGTAAAGGGATTTGACCCCAAGGCAGATAGAGAGATCGGTAAATACGAATTTGCCTTTATCTCACGCTATTTAGCTATATTAGAAGCAATGGTTGCCAAGCGTTTGGTCATTGCCCATTATGATAACCAGGTCAAAAAAGATTATCTGACAATGACGCCATTTGCACAGTGGATTGATATTTGCTCTGATGCACAGAGAATCGTACAGACTGTTTTAGAGAGTGAACCACGAAAAGATCAGATTGACAGCGCTTATCATTGGGTTAGCGAGCATTCTTGGGACGACCTCGTCGACGTTTACCTTTTGTTGTGGCATTACGACTCATGGTGAGACTTATTTCTTCTTAGTACTAATCCAATTCCTATCCCTAAGCCAAGGATGACTATTGCACAAGCAATAACTAAGATTATGATTGAGAAAGTAACACCGAATAAAGAGAAGCTTTCAGGTTTTAGTTTGATTCCTAAAGATAAGATATGATTTTTACCTGTGACATTGATAATCGTTCTCTGGCCTTGAACAGTTGCTGTGTAAATGCCTGGTTGTAGATTAGTATATTGGACAATACCTTTTGAGTTTGTTGTCTTTTCAATAGGTAGTTTTCCCGATGCCGTGTTAAGAATAACGTTCGTATTAATGGCTGCTTTGCTGTCTGGAGTCAATATCGTAAGGACTACGGAATAAAGACCAGCCTTAGAAGACGGTAGGTTGACATCTGAGGCACTCAAAACAGCGGTGTTAGTATAACTACCATTCTGGACAGAAGATAAGATGTTGGCTGCATCTCCAAGCCGCCTTATGCTCGCTTTTGTTAAAGTAATAGTCGCATACCCTTTGGCAATAGGAATAAGAGTCATGGTATAGGCAGTGCATTTTGTCGATGATCCACCTAAAATCACTCCTTGGAAGGAAGGGTTGGCTGTACTAGGAGTAGTTAAGTAGGAAAAATCACAATCTCCAAGTGCAAGGCTCTTTATCTGGAGATTCTTAGAAAGAGTTATAGTAGCTTCTGCTGCATTGAATTTTTCACCATGGCCATCAAGAGCCAGGTCTACTGAGAATTCACTACTAAGAGATCCTTTCATTGGGGAAACACTCATAGTTGCATTAGAAGCAAACGAAGCTGAAGGTATAACAAACAGGAAAAAAATTAGGAATAGAGCAAGACCAAAAAATAAATATCTATTTACCATTGAGAGGTGTAAGGGGCAGAGCTTTATTCTTCAAGTTTAGCCAGTATTGAAAGATCAGTCAAGTCAACATGCCCGTCACCATTCATATCTGAGAGGTTATAAGTTAGATCAGAAGTCTTATCCCAGTCCGTTGCAAAGAGTGACGCATCGATAAGGTCTATATTACCATCACCATTGATATCTCCTAAAGTATGTCGATTAACGGTAATTGTTTGCGTAGCTGTCTGATCCGTCCCATCACTCCCATAGATTGCAAAATTATTATCTCCTAACGATAACGATACTTCTGCTTCCCATGTGGTGTCTGTTGGATAGCTAGAGTCTGCATCCGAACCATTTACAAACATCTGGGTAATAGTAGATAGCTTCGTACCCGTTAGAGTAAAGGACGAATCATAGGTTTGGAGTAAGTTAGTTATTGCGAAGTCTAGTGATGCTGTTGGTGTGGGAGTTGGTCCTGTGCCAATTGTAAATGAGCCATTCACAACGTCACTGAGTATCTCTGAATTATCATCGTAGGCTTTGATAGAACCGTCAGTAAACGTTATTGACCCCGTTCCTGTAGAAGTTGGAGTTAGAGTCATAGTGTATACAGTACATCCCGTCGATGATGAGCCATAAATTGCCCCAGCAAAAGAGGGATCTGCTGTAGTCGGCGTCTTTGTATAGTTAAAATTACACGCATTAGAACTTGGATTATGAATCCCAGTGATTGATAGGTTAGATGAAACTGTTACAGTGGCTCTTGCTGCATTAAATGCCTCATCACCTGTATTATCTATTGTAATGTCTACATTAAATGGCGACCCAACTGTCTTAGTTCCACTAGAAGGAGAGGATGTGATCCTTATTGAAGGGGTTTCCTGTAAAGAATCTAAGCTAAATGTTTGAGATTGTGAAATTGTATCATCCCCCTCAGTAATAAAAACAATATATACATTCGATACGTCCGAAAACGAATCTACATTAACAGTCAGATTGCATGCTGTAAAGCTACTACAATTTTCTGAATCTGGATCATCAAAGTTATACCAATATAAATCATCTCCTGTATCAGCGTTTCTAACCCGAAGACCATAAACAGGAGTATCTATGGTTGGATCTGGATCAGAAATAGTGAATGTGAGATTGTCTGTTGATGTGTTTAGATGGTAATCAGTAGCTGTAAATGTTCCTGAATCGGCAAATACTTTTAAGGAGACAAGAGGTAAGAAAAATAAAGCTAGGGAAAATAATACCAGAATCTTCCTCATTAATATTGAGTGTTCCACAATTTGATGAGTATGTCAAGTATTAACTTCTAAAAAATCGTTTTTTAAAACGAATATGATAAAACACGTGACATATAAGGACGAAAAAGGTAAGAAGAGAGATCACCTTTCCTAATTTTCTATCCCACGTGTCAGTAAAGATAACATCGACTTTATAGAGTCCTTTTTTTAGATTGAAAATCATGATGCCAGGATAAGTTTTGTCCTGGTAGGTTATGGGCACAGGATGATTATTGGCGGTTATCTGCCATCCAGGATAATAGTAGGTATTTTCTTTGAGTCGAACATCTGTTAAGGCAGAAATAACATACTCATGCTTGATCGTTAGTCGCTCGATTTGGACAATTTTTGCTTGTCCTGCAAGGATATCGATATGGTTTTTAGGTACAATACCTATCCATGGTTTATACTCATCGACCCAAATAGGAGAAGTAAAATCGATTCCCCACTTCCCAGGATGCTCCGTGAACACTGGTTGATTTCGTAACACCGTATCGTTGATTGACGGTATTACTTTTCTATTACCCCAATTTAATAAGGTATAGCCAATTGTTAGGATGCAAAGAATAGTCACAAATTTTTTATTAGGGAATAGTTTTACAATAATTGCAACCATAATAGAGATAAAAACGGTGATCTCAATCATCAGTCTCCAGGCAAATTCAAAGCCTTTAATGATAGGCGTGATATCCCAAATAGGTTTGGTGATCGATTGCATCATTATGAAAAAAATTGCAAAGAGTGCCAGCGATCCACCCAGCATTATTTTGTCTTTGCTGGGTAGCTTTTTTCTGAAAAAAAGGTAGATACAGGCTGCAATAAGAATCCACTGCACATACCCAACGTTAAAATATAGCTCACCATGATGTCCTTGAAACAGAAGGCCAAAGCGATTGGGAGAATAAAGAAAGCTGGTGATAGGGTGGAAATCGATTTCTACACCTTGGCCATATTTCGTCAATTTTCCCTCAAGCATGATCGGTAGCCAATAAAACATTGTGAGTAACACTCCCACCAAAAGCGAAGATAAATTTAAGAGCAAGTCTTTGATTTTTCTTTTTTTATTTCTGTACCAGACAGCCAGACTATACAAAAGCAGCAACGGAAAACAAGCAAAAGAAGTCACTTGGTGAGAGAGGATAAGGAGCGCCAACAATAAGGCATTAAGCAGAAAAAAGCGAAGTTTCTTTGTCTCAAGATATTTTTTGCTTGCTAAAAAGGAAAACGGTAGAATTGCCATCGAGGTCAACTCGCCGATACTGACTCGAAAGCTTAGATCAATGAGGTGGTAAGGAGCAAATAAATAAAAAATCGCCGCGACAAAGCCTGACACTTTGCCAAATTCGTCTTTCATCCAAAAATACATGCCAATACCAGACAGGATAAAGGAGATGATTATGGTGAGCTTTGTACTAAATAAAAATGAAACACCAGCAAAGTGGAACAGAGAAATAATATAGTAAGGAAGCATAAAGAGGAAAAGATACGAGGGACATCCATAGCCTGAGCAATGAGACTTTATCCATTGGGGGATC
>DASZRR010000139.1:0-5722 GCA_035549055.1 Patescibacteria group bacterium
GAAATTTGGTCGGGACGCCTCCAGGCGCGTAACCGAGATACGAATAACTATTGTATGGAGGCGTCCCGACCAAGAGATCACCCGGGAACGGAATCATGCCCTTGAGAATAGGATAAAAAAAGATCAGAACAATGACAAAAAGCGGAACCAAAGAAAGAAAGCTTTTCCTCATGGCGCAAGAACTTTATAAAGAGTGAGATAAGACCCTGCTTCTATTCTTTTGATCTGGATAATCTTCTGAAGAGGCCAACTGCCCGGCGCTACTCCCACTCCCTGACAGGCAGGACAGTCCTGATAAAAAACAACATACGTATCTTCTTTGTGGGCTGCCGCAAGAAGTTCCTTTGGAGGAGTTGAGTTGATCGGCCAAAAACCTTTAATAGTCACCTGAGGATTATCGACTAGATACAACTCCAACGCATACGGCATCAGACCAAAAGTCCCCTCAGTGCCGATATAAATTTTATGGGTGGCTGCCTGCTGAGATAAATACTCTGTTGTCTCTTTGACTCCCACTCCTGCAGGCCATGCGGTCAAGTACTGCCCTTTATCAGCTGCTGGGATTGGAGAGTTGGCAAAATTGTAGATAATTAAAAAATCAGTCAAAATTGAATAAGACAAGACAAGGACAACTACGATCCACCATTTCGTCTGGGACAATTTATTTTGCAGAACTACCAGCGTGTAGGCCACCAAAGGCAGCAGTGTCAAAGTCATAGGGAAAATATAGCGGGGGTAAATAGTCCGTCCAATAAAAGCAAAACCTACATAGGGAATGAGAAACCACAGGAGGAACAATACTTTTTCTCGCCAAAATTTTTTATCTATTACTAATGCGGCCAGAGCAGTTAATCCAAGAGGCAACCCGACATAACGCATAAACCAATCATTAAATGCTGAAAAATCAGAAAAAACGGTTAAAAATGGATGATGAATCCATTCACTAAGAGGATAAAAGAAAACAGCATTTTTTTGATTGATAATGTAAAAATATGGCGAGAGTCGAAGAATAGAATAGAATCCATAGGTCATCACCACTACCAATGCACAGAGGCCAAGAAGTCGAACCAATCTTTTCTGCCACTGTTTTTGTGTAAAATCAAAAAGGATAAATGCAAAAGGCAAAAGATAAATATTAAAAAAACCATTGGTTTTGTTAAGTACTGCCCCACCCGTCACAAAACCCATGAGGAGAGCTTTGTCCAATTTCTGCTGACGAAAAAGTAAGATCGTCAAATAGATTCCCCAGATAGCAAAAGTTGCCACGAGGGAATCATAAATTGCCATCCGGTCATAAACCAGAGCGAATGGGAAAATCGCATATAAAAACGCACTCACGAGTCCTACCCAACGATTCTTAAATGCCTCCCGTCCTAAGAAAAAAAAGCCAACCATCGTCATAAAACCCGCACCGACTGAGACTAGTCTCCCTGCAACCAATGGATCCTTGATAAATTTCATTGATAGCAATACAGCCCAGATAAAAAGTGGCTGCTTGCCATCAGTCAGAGAGATAAATCGCCAGTTAGCGTCATGGAGCGCAATTTGGGCCCACCTGAGGTAAATTGCCTCATCAGTAAAGATAGGCAGTTGCGTCAGGGTTGGGAGTCGAAGGAGGCAAAAAAGAACAAAGACACCTACTGAAAAAAGGATCTCAGTTTTGTATTTTGTGATAAAGCCCATATGGACAAATTATAGAGGAAAGGGAGAAAAAGAAGCAAATACCTCGGCCAGACTGGAGTGAGTAAAAGAAAAACAAAATACGCAGCCACCCACAGCATGAGTAACAAAAACTTTCCCGCTTGTTTGAGGTAAAAAATTGATAGTAGTCCTCCCAGTGTTGCCAGAGGCCAGAGTATTGTCCACTCATCAATCTTCATAACCCCATTCCACCACGTATACCATTTATCAAGAAAAAGCATCGGGATGACCATGACAGGAATCGGTGCTTTAGCGCCAATCGCATAGAAATTGATAATATATTTCTGTACTTTGAGAAAATCAATGATCGTATGCCCGAGCAAAAAATAATTGAGGTAGCTAAGAAGAAGAATCCCGGGCACAAAAACCATCGGAACAATAAATTTCCATCTATCTTGGCTATTATTCCGAAGCAAAAAGTACGCTCCCATCGCTGCCACGACAAAGACTGAAAGATACGAAAATTTAATCGCCGCCAAACACCCAACACTCATCATCGCAGGGATATACCACTTCTTGAGAAAAAGAAAAAAACTCAAAAAAAGCGTCCCCAAGAGAAGCGTATCCAGATACGAAGCCTGAAGCTGTGTCACAAACAATGGTTCACAGACAAACAGAACCAACGGAATAAAGGCGAGCAACCGGTCTTTGAAAAGCACTCGATTAAGAAGATAAAACATTGTGAGGCAATAAATTCCAGTGAACAAACCAAAAATATTGTTATTATGAAGAAATAATACACAAAGCCCGATAAGATATTTACCAAGCGGTGGAACTTCAGGGTTAATAAGAGTGGGATCTCCCCCCATCACCAGTTCATAGCCATGATAGGCATAAAGGCCATCATCCCCAATACTATTTTTGGAGTCAGGCACCACCCATTGTGACTCGAGATAGCGAGTTTTCCAATAAGGACCACCCAGATTCTGGGTATAGCGAGGCCAATAATTGATAACCGCTCTCCCCAACTGAAAAATAAAAACACTTAGCAAAATAATCCAGGCAATTTTTCGCATATCAAGCTGTCTTTTTATGAAATAACCAATAACCAATTATTACAGCAAACGATATACCAATACCAAAAAGATTAATTTCATTGAGAATCTGAGGAATAGGCGGATTCCAGTTGCCAGTAAAAAGAAATGGAACGTAATTAAGTAGCGCTGCAATTGGGAGTACAAACGCTGGAATAATCAACCAGAATTTCCTAGGCGTCAAACTTGCAAAAGGTATGAGATAAAGAAGATACCAGGGTTGAAAAGTCGTCCTCTGCGTCGCGAGAACTAAGGGGATAATCATCGTGGCGGTAAAGATTGGAAAAATCTGTAACCAGCTTATCGATATTTTTTTGCGTTCAAAGAAAATCAACATCAGCCAGAGAGGTAATAACACACCTGTTGCAAATTTAATGCCGATTGATAACAAGAGTAAAATAATCGACCATAGATAGCGTTTGTTCACCAAAAAATACAAACTCACCATTGCCAAGGAAAACATCACGATATCATTGTGTGCGCTGACGAGTGACTCAATAATCACCAATGGATTAAAAGCAAAAAAGACAAGACCAACTAATGCGTCATGAGGAGAAACCTTGATCAGTATTTTTTCAAGATAAAAAACGCATACTAGAAAAAATCCCGCCATCAAAAGTTTGAACAAAACTAAGGTCGGCAAAAACAATCCTAAGCCGACAAACGAAAGGGGCACTGTCAACACAAGCCAAAATGGACCATACGGATACGTACGATGAGTCCAGTGCATAAAGCCGAGCATCTTGTCCCCTGGGAAATCCAGCGCTTTATACAGATATGGATTGAGATGATAGTGTGTCAGAATACGTGCGTCAAAGATATAGTTAAAAAGATCGTAGGAAAATGCATTGTATGCAAAAACCAATATAATAGTCTGCAAAATTATTAGTCTCCACACCGTCTTTCTCTGCACTTTTCCTTTGCTCGCCAGATACAAACCAATCCCATAACTGACAAAAAGCAAGAGCAAAATTCCTAAATAAAAATACGTTGACAGTGGTCGATTAAAATACCCTACATACTGAAAAGCTCGTTGGATTTGGGTAAAAATCGATGCGCGAGTAAGTGTCAGACCCAGATCAACCTGGACAAAAGAATAGAAAAAAAGACAGAGTGAGCTAAAAATACTAAGAGCGATCCAGACTTTCTGTTTGAGAAAAACTTTCATACGGCAGAGTACATGCCACGTAGAGCATTACGCTTAATCTCAAGTAGATCAAGGACGCCTTGGATTGAATCTGATATCGGGTTGACTCGCCGAGTCTCAACATAGAGCCACTGAACAGGCACTTCTTTGATCCGATATCCCATTTTTTCCGCTATATATAATAGTTCAATATCAAATCCCGAGGTGACGTTGGATCCGCTGATTGTTTTAAAACCGTGGTGAATGTCTTTGACTCGACTAAATAATTTGTCGGCCGCTTCGCCACGGAACATCTTAAAGCCACACTGGGTATCAGTCAGTTCCGGCAGACCAACAACGATCTTTCGCAAAATAACTTGCGCGCGTGAGATAAAACGTCTGGTGAGAGGTGATCCTTCTCGTCTGGTAGATCGTGAACCAATCACGACATCAAAACCTTCATCAAAAAATGGCAATAATTTCTCTACTTCCTCAATGGGTGTTGCCTGATCCATATCAGCAAACAGCCTCGTCTCCCCACCTGCTTTGAGCATTCCTGTCGTCACAGCACCTGCTTTGCCAGTATGGCTATTCTCAATGAGTCTGAACTCTTTGTGGTCTTTGACAAATTCGCGCACGAACTCGACACTTCCATCTGTGGAGCCATCATCAACAACTAGGACCTCAAAATCATATTTTTTCTTGGTCAGAAAGCTATCAACTTTATCCAAAACCCCTTTTCTGAGATTGGCCATTTCGTTGTAGCAAGGGATGATGACTGAGAGAGAAATCCTACTCACGAGATGATTATACAATAAATGGAGATTTACGGATATCGTGTGGCGTCGCCTTGCACAGCAAATTCTTTGAATTGATTTGCATTTGCCAAACTAAATGCAATTGTATTCTCCAACAGAGAAGAATTATCAGGAGCAATTGGTAGAACTCCCATTTTACTGATTAAATCTGGATTCAGAGAGTTTTGTACTATATCATTAAAGTAGTCCGCTGATCCTGCTGCTTGTGAGGACAAGACAAAACCTCCACCATCGATAATTTGTTGCGTTCGACCCTGTTTCTGTTCTAACGCCAAAATTGTTTCATAAATCATACTAACTTCCCGTCTCTTGCCTGTACCATCAACGACGGTAATCGTACTTGGTCTACCTGCTTGTTCCATGATATTAAAAGTTTGTTCTGCTAAAAGATCTACCATGAGAAAAGTGCATGCCTCTTTGATATAAATCTGACGAAGAGCGTTGGCAGTAGCCTCTCTTTCAGCATCAGGAACAATCTGAGATGGCGGTCGAGAAATTGAAATAAAGCTGTCAAATGCTGAACTGAAAGGACTTTCTGGAGAATACGTTATACCAAAAGCCAATCTTCCACCCTTACCACCCGTCGCAGTCGCAATCTCCTCAGGTGTATTAAAGCCATCAACATAAGGAACAAGCATTCTTCCACTCTCAATAGGCGTAACTATCGTGCTAGGATCAGGATCATTATCTGAAGTTGATTTACCAAAAATTTCATGAGGCGCACCACCCACCTCAGTTACAGTTCCCCGACCAAGTTCATATGAAAAATTGCCGCGAGTAATAGTATGAACACCCGGCTCTTCAAAACGAGGCATGACACGTTCAAGAAGAAGATCTTTGATGCGGGTCTCAGGTAACTCTGCCACATACTCTGCTAACTTTGCATTATAATCAACCTGTTCTGGAGTTTGTTGAGTTTCATACAAAGCCAGCCCCCCTCCAGCGGCTAAAAGACCAAGTCCTATTCCTGTTCCGATTCGCGTCAGAAACCGTCGACGGTCATATTGAGCAAGCGTTGTCAGCTCTTCGCTTAAACGTTTTTC
>DASZRR010000140.1:0-14513 GCA_035549055.1 Patescibacteria group bacterium
TTTCTGCCAATTGAGGGCAGACCGATGGATCTGATGATTGGCAACTACTTCAAAGACCTTTTTACTCCTACCCAATATTTTTACGTCAGGGGAGGCGGACACCTCGCAATTTCTCTTATCCAGCCTCATCCACCACAAGCCCATCACTTGCCAACCACGCACGAACCTTCTCAAACCAAGCTTGAGCAAACCCGTCAACTTCAACTCCAAAAAGTGCTCTCTCAATTGAGCCGTCATGGCAAAAACCAACTTGATCAGAAGGAAGATCTCTTTATTACAGCTCTTTTCAATCCAAATGCCTCACCCAGTATTCTCTCAGAGCTGATGGACAAAACTCCCTCCAACCACCAACTCTCGGAGGAAGAGGCAATCCGGGTCAAGATGCTGCACTCACCTTTGGATATGGAACACGAGCTGGAAACAGAAGCTGCGGCAATTAAAAACGAATTGGCTAAGGCACGACAGCAAGAACAACAACTGGAAAAAAATCATGCTCCGGCACAAGCAGTGCATACTGAAGTAACAAGCCTTGAGCATCAACTACAAGATGTAATGGCCCAAAAACAACAGCTCGAACAGGAACTGCTTCAGCTTAAAAAACAAATGGAGAATCCAACTGCCATCAAGCCAGCCACTCTATCAACTGACAAGACTCTCCAAACTTCGCAAAATGTCAGGATCGTTCCCTCAGACAAAGCGCGTAGCGTAGGTCTCCCTTCAGTTGCCGACGTGCCCAATGTTATCGTCGGTATCATCAAAGATCCACGCGGAAATGTACTCCCCAATATTCTCGTTGAAATCAAAGACAAAGAAGACAATCCCGTTCGTGCTTTTAAGACAAATGGCCTGGGGCACTTCGCCTCCGCCACGCCCTTGAATAATGGCACCTACACCGTTACCTTTGAAGATCCTAAAGGCAAACAACAATTTGAGACAGTTGCACTTGAGGTCAAAGGAGAGATCATGCCACCACTTGAAATCATCTCTCACGATGCGAGAGAAGATTTGCGAAAGGAGCTTTTTGCCTAGATGAAAACAGAAAAAAATCACAACTCAACTCAAAAATTTACTGAGATTATCGATATCATCGATAACATTGTGCTTTTTGAAAATGGCAACGCTTGCCTGGTCATTGAAATTACAGCCAGCAATTTCGCGCTGTTGTCCAAACGTGAACAGGATGCCAAGATCTATGCCTATGCAGCGCTTCTTAACTCTCTCACGTTCCCTATCCAAATCATTATTCGTAATAAAAGAGTCGATATCTCTTCGTATATTAAAGATATGGATGAGGCTGAGAAGAATACTAAAAATGAGCAGCTCGCACACCATATCCGTCTTTATCGTGAGTTCGTCCGTGAGATGATCAAAGTAAATGTCGTGCTTAACAAAACTTTTTATGTTGTTATTCCTTATACTTCTCTTGAGGCAGGCCTCAGCGGCGTCAAACAGTCGCTGAGTAAAGATCTCCTTCAGAAAGAAGCTTTCTTTCAAGCCGCACAAAAAGCCCTTCTGGGCAAAGCTGCCTCAGTCAATCAACAACTGATGAAGTTAGCAGTTACCTCAAAACTCCTCAACAAAGAAGAGCTCATTGCTCTCTACTATGATATCTTCAACGACGCTCCCGTCCAAGGCTCACAAGCTGACTCTGATCTCAATACGCCAATTATCAAGCCTGCCTAATATGGGACTATTTGGAAAAAAAACTGCCAAAACACCTCCTCCTCCTGCCAAACCAGGAGCACCTGTTATGTTAGGTGGGAAAGGCATTGGGCAACTGGAAAAAGGCATGCTCTCACTGGTCGACCTCATCGCACCTTCCAGTGTCGAGGTAGATTTTCGCTATATTCGCGTAGGCGAAAAATTCTATTCAACGCTCTTTATCATCGGCTATCCCCGCTACGTCTCGCCAAACTGGCTGGAACCGATTATTGATTATGAGCACTCTCTGGATATCTCCATGTTTTGCTATCCGACGCAGTCTGTGGACGTCTTAACTGACCTGAGACGAAAAATCGCAGAGATGGAGGCAACGTTAGCCTCCGATGCAGAACACGGCAAACCGGAAGATCCCAAAATTCAAGCAGCGCTTGAGGACGCAATGAACCTGCAGGAAGAACTCGCCAAAGGAGTTGAGCGATTTTTCCAGTTTAGTTTTTATATCACCCTTTCGGCAGATAGCGTTGCCGAGCTTGATGAAAGTAGTAAGCAGCTTAAAACCACCCTCTCATCGCTTCTGATCACCGCCAAAACAGCAACACTTCAGATGGAGGAGGGCTTTAAGTCAACAATTCCCTTTGCCCAGGATCGACTCTATATTCCGCGTAATATGGATACGACCTCACTTGCCTCCACTTTTCCATTCTCGTCTGCAATCCTCACGCAAAATAAAGGCGTGATGTATGGCATGAATCAGCAGAATGGCTCTCTGATCATTTTTGATCGCTTTTCGTTAGAAAACGCCAATGAGGTGGTTCTTGGTAAATCAGGATCGGGAAAATCTTATCTTATCAAACTTGAGATTATGCGCCAGTTCATGCTTGGGACAGAAATCATCGTGATCGACCCTGAAGGAGAGTACAATGAGCTGGCACAAAAGCTTGGTGGTGAGGTCGTCGACTTCTCAGCCAACGCGGCGATCAAAATTAATCCTTTTGACCTCTCTGAGCTATATGAGCCAGGGGAAAATGAGCTCGGACTCAAAATTCTTTCTCTGCATGGACTCATGAAGTTGATCATGGGCGAGCTCAATCCCGAACATGATGCGATCCTCGATCGCGCCTTGGTGGAGACTTACCGCCAAAAAGGCATTACCCCTGATCCTGCTACGCAAAAAAATACCGCTCCCTTATTGGAAGATTTGTATAAAACTCTCCTTGGGACCGAGACGCAAGCTGCCAAAGAAATGGCTTTCCAGCTTGAAAAATTCATTCAGGGAAGCGCTTCGGGTATTTTCAACCAGCCTTCAAATTTTGACATTACCAATCCTTTGACTGTTTTTTCTATTCGTAACTTAGAAGAAGAGCTCCGGCCAATTGCAATGCATATAATTCTTGATTTCGTCTGGACAAAAGTCAAAAAGTCGCTGAAAAAGCGTCTGCTTATCTTAGACGAGGCGTGGTATATGATGAAATACGAGGACTCTGCTTCTTTTGTCTACTCAATCGCCAAACGCGCTCGAAAATACTATCTCGGATTGACTACTGCCACTCAAGATGTAGAGGATTTCCTCAAGACTGATTACGGCAAGGCAGTTCTGACCAACTCATCTATTCAGATTCTGTTAAAACAAGGCACAGCCGAAGTCGATATGGTAGCTCAAACGTTCTACCTCTCAGAGGGAGAACGCGAACTTCTCCTGTCTGCTGACATTGGCGAAGGCTTATTCTTCGCCGGACAAAATCACGTGGCGATTAAGGTACTAGGAGCGCCATTTGAACATGAGATCATTACCTCCAACCCGGCAGAATTACTCAAACAACACCCAGTAACAGCGCCTGGTCAAGCTGAGGCACAACCTCTTCCAACTCCAACTTCACCAGTTGCTTCTCCAACGTCGTTGATCCCTCCTGCTCCTCAGGCTCCGACACCACCTTCTGCGGCCGAACCCACTCCCTAAGGCCAGCCGTATAGAATAACTAAGGGCTGACTATGGCTGACCAATTTAACACCCAAACTTCAACCAATTCCATGCTCTCTGATCTGCTGCACAATCCCCGTCGTGCGCATGAATACTTTCGCACTTGGCAACTGATCCAGAAGTTTCCCCAATTTAAAAAAGACAACTTCAACAAGATCAAAACGCAGCAGCAATTTGATGCGCTACGACAAAAGCTGACAGATCCCAAACAGCTCAAACAATTTTACTCCTTCGCAACTCCAGGCATGCCACTGGCTATTAACGATCCTCTCCTCTGGCAGTATGGACCGATATCACAAACGCAAGCTGTCCAAGATGTTGTCAACCTCTACCTCTCAGGCAGACACAAAGAGCCAGAGACAACACACGCTCCTGAAGAGCATAAAAAAGAGTCTCATAGTGGAGTTCATCAAGAAGAAAAAGAGGCTGGAAAAGCTCCATCAGAGGAGAAAAAACCAGAAGACACAGCCTCCCAAAAATCAGATGGAGAAAAACAAATCACCAAAGTACCAACAACGCCACAAACTCCGCCAGCGACGGCAACTCCTCCTGTCACAACTACCGGGCAAACACCTGCCCCAACGCCTTCCTCAGTCTCTACTCCCCAACCTCCACCCAATCCGCCTCCATCGCCTGTCGACCCTACCCTTGTTCCCTACCTCAAACAAGCAGAAACAGCTCTCCAAAGTGAGTATCTCGCGCAGTTCAAACAAGCAGAACGAGATGCTGTGGCCCGCAAGCAAGGAGAACTGACGCGTAATCTCCAAGCACAAGGGAGAGACGAAACAACGATCCGACAGGCTGTGGGGACACAGATGACTGCTTATGAATATGGCGGTCATCATACACGCGGGCAGCTAAATCCCTGGGGTCAGAAGATCCGCACAGAGCTGGATGATGATGCAGAACGTCTCTTTAGTGAGCGAACGGGCAAAACATTTCAGCCAGGACACGAGACTCGCTCTGAGTTTAATGGCAAAGTCTTTATCAACAAAGTTGAAGATCGTGTGGGTGGCATCACAGAGGATGAAATCAGGCGCAAAGCCAAAGAACTGAGGTTTCAGGAAACACAACGCCAGCAAGGAGAAAAATATCAAACGCACCAGACAGAAAGTCAGGCTCGTGCAGAAACGCGCGGAGGCCAAACAGAACCTGTCTTTGCAACCAAGAGCGGTTTTAATGCTTTTAGTGAGCGGGCCTCTGGCCGTCAAGCAGAGCTTACATCCATGCCAAATGAGGAAGCAGAATACGAGGAAGAAGAGTTCAACCCTGAAGAGTCCCACCCGTTAGCCCGCGAGGGTGATTTTGCGCAGGAGCAGGATGAGGCAGATGAGGATTTCTCCCCTTTGGACGAAACCTCTGAGGGACAGGAGTCAGACGATGATAACCAAGGCCCCTCTTTCCCTCGTGAGGCAGAAGAAACTCCGCCACCTGAGCCCTCGCCTCAACCCTCTCCACAGCCGACATCTGGTGGGAGTATTCTCCCAAGCCCTCAATCGCTTTTGCGCAATCAATTACCAGGAGGATTGGGTAACCTTACAAGACTTGGCTCAGGCGCCACTGAAGGCGCTTCAGCCGCTGCTGAAGGAGTCTCAGCTGCTGCGGGCGCAGCTGGTGAGGCAGTAAGCGGAATCGGTTCGGCAATAGGCGGACTCGCAGCTGGGGGGTGGGTCGTTGTCCTTATCATCCTTGTTATCCTTATTATCATGGGAATTCTCCTTTTCATCAGCGGGAAAAATAATTCTCAAAATTCTTCAAACTCAACCCAGGTGAGCATCACCAAAGCAGCTGACAAACAATCCTATCTCAATTCCGATAATATCACCTATACGATCAACGTCAGTTATACTGGCAACCCGACCACGCTGACAGTCACTGACCCCCTCCCCAGTAATGTCACCTATGTCTCCTCTGCTGGCCCTGGCAACCCAACCTATACAAATGGCACCGTCACCTGGACGATACCCATTACAAGTTCACAAACGGGCTCGGGAGCCGGCTCCAGCGCTCCAGTGTGTGGCATGGCTTCCCCAACTGACCCTCCTTGGCCGACAGTCAATCAATGGAATAGCCTTATTGTTAACGCTATTAACCTCGAAAAGCAAAAAGAAGGAATAACTGTTCCCGGCAATCTCGTCAAAGCTATCATGATGGAGGAATCCGGAGGTATCGAGCTTGCCCCCAATGCATGGGGTTATACTGGTCTAATGCAGGTTGGAGATGGCAATGCTCAAGGCGGAGGATCTAACTGTGATTGGAATCAACCTGACTATAACATTTCAACTGATCAAGGAAATGTTAATTGTGGCGTACAGCATCTCGGGCGCGGACTAAAGACATGTGGTGGCGACCCCATGCAAACAATTGGTCAGTACTTTACTGGGGGATGTGATTATGCAAGCGCTGGGCCAGATGGATTTGGCACTACTCCTAATCAATACGTCAACACCGTCATTGGCTACTATAATTCTTTGAATTCACAAACTGATACGACTTCGTGTAGTACACAATAAGAGTAAAATAGAATTATGACTATTATTTCAGATCTAAAACAAGTAAAACTTAGTCGAGGACTTCTCCTGCAACTTATTATCCTAGGCGTGATCGCTATCTTAATTGTCTGGATGATTATTATTCTTCTGCATCCATCCCAAAATCTATCAGGAGAACTTCCCTCGCCCACCCCAATACTCAACCCCGCACAAGTCACCACAAGCCCTGAAGATAAGGCACAACAAGCAAGTATTTATGGACCTTTTGTTTTCACCTTTCCTCAAGCTATTACTAAATCATCTCAAACCCATACAACTATCACAAGTTCACCCCAGGTAGTTTTTACGAGAAGCTGGGACAAGTCAGGCAAAGTTCTCACGCTCACTCCCCTGACTATTCTGAAAGAGAATCAGAACTATAGTATCACTGTTATCCTTCCAGAAATTAACAAAACACTGCAATTTACGACCACGTCTTCTCAACAATTGAGAGCAACGCAAGCAGCCGCTGAAGGACTTACTCTTCAACAGCTCGAACAACAATATCCTTGGTATAGTCAACTTCCCCTCTTCACTGGCAAATACTACGTCACCTTTGATTTGCAAAGCCGTGTCTTCCATGCTCGACTTAACAGCCTCAATGATCCCCAAACTGAGGTGCTCAAACAAACTGTCACTAAAAAATTGCAGTCTCTTGGCGTCGACCTGCAAAGATATACTATAATATGGGAGTAACCAAATGACTGCTCGAAATTCTGCAATTATTCCCTTGCCGATCTTTCTCTGTCTTGTTGCCTTTGGAGTTCTTTGCTTGGAGCTCCTCGTGTTTCTCATTTTATCCTCTCGCCAACTATCCCATCCATTTCAAATCTCTCAACAAGTTCTCAATCTCTCAACAGTCTATGCAGCAGACTCCACCACGACAAATACTGGCAGTAGTACATCGACTGGAAGTATTGCCCCTCTCACCCTCGTCGTCAAGCCAAATCCGAATAGTTACGTTATGAATACTGCTACCGTCGTCAGTAGCGGGGGGAACTCATCCACTGGCTCTCAATAATTATCTTTATGAAGAAAGTACCTGCCTCTTTACTATCGATTCTTACAATAACTCTCCTCTTGGTGCCACCTGCAGCCCTCGCGCAAGCAACTGCCACAAGTTGTGTCGTCTCGAAAGTTGGTAATCCTGCGGGCAATGCACCACAATGTGCGTCTACTTCTGTAACTGGTGGAACTTCTTCTAACGCATTTGTCAAAACAGCCGAGGACATCAAAGCAGCGTATGATGCATGCGGTAAATCACCGATAGATGGGACACCATCTCCAGGTCTAACATTTGAATACCCGGGGTTGGAAACATGTTTAGCAAACACATTGAAATCACTCGGTTATAAAGATGATCAGGTAAATAATTTTATTACCAGACAAGGTAATAGTCTCGTCAGTCATAGTGGTCAAACCGGCAGCGGACAATGTACTGAATGTTTAGGATATGTTGGGGAAGTTATCGCCCTCTGGTCAAATATGAGTGACCCCAACCAAACTCTCAATACTCTCCCAACAGCAGGATCGGTTAATGATCTTTATAGTTCTTCTGGATTTGAAGCTGGGGGGAAACACTGGGTGCCTCTTGGAACAGGGTTAGGTGTAGCAATTCAACCTGGAGATATTGCTGTTGCAGGTTCTGCAGGCTGTGGATGTGACCATATCGGCATTGTTCATGAGGTTATCGATGATATCAGCATGAATCTCATTGAATCCAACGGAGGCTATGATTGCAGGGTAACGACAGTTCGCGCCAATGGCTCTACCAGTGCTAGAGAGAGATATACATACTACCGAGCCGAATAAAGAGCTATACTATACCTATGGACGATAATGCACATCCACTCACACCAATAAATAATTTAAATACAGTAACCCCGACAGATAGACCGAATTTCTTTAAAAGATATTGGCTACAGCTCACTTTGTTGATTATTGCAGGGATATTGAGCCTCAGTGTAATTATCTTAGTCATTACTCAAAATAGAACATCGAACAACTCTACCTCATCGCCTACAACGACAGCGACAAATATCCCTCTCCCCACCTCAAATCAGCTAGTTCAACAACCATTCAAGATTCTATCAACCTCCCCCAAGGACCAAGAAAAAAATGTCTTCGCAGGAGAATTAGTAATATCTCTCACAACAGATGTTCCAATTGTTGCATCTTCATCTCTTAGTCTTGAATTCACTCCTCCCCTAAAATACTACACAAAATTTATTAGTTCATTTCCTACCAAAACTGTAATGGCTCAAGTCTTAGGGGGACTTGATACAAATACAAGGTACTCCATAGCAGCCAAAGACAAAACTGGAAAAAAAATCTATATATGGTCTTTCACTACGTCCTCAGATGTGGGACAAGGGCATAGCGCTCTGAATAGCGAACTTGACAAACAAACTTTTGAGACATATTATCCTCTTGAGAAATATTTCCCCTACTCAACCAATGACTATAGCCTAGGATACGTAGATCATTTTAAAGTAAAGATAACGCTCAAACATCCTGGATTGAATGAAGATACCATTCTTAACGAAGTAAAAGCTTGGGTGAAGAGTAAGGGAGTAGATCCTTCAACCCATCAGTTTATTTTTGTGAAAGGATATTAACTGTTACTGCTGGACGCGGATGGGCATGATCAGGTGCAGATATGATGCGTCATCTTTGATCTTAAAAACGCCAGGATTGAGAGGCCCTGTCATCTCAAATGAGAGCTCAGTATTCGTCAGGTTATTCAAAACATCGAGCAGGTATCGAGCGTTAAACGCTATTTCATTTTCCTCACCTGTCAATTTAGCCTCAACCTCGACGGTATTTTCTCCCAGAGAAGGTGTTTGGGAGGAGACGACCAGTTTATCCTTTTTCAGGGATAATTGAATGATGTTGGCTGCTTCGCGGGCGAAAATTGAGCAGATCTTGACGGCTTTCAGCAATTCTTCGCGATCGAAAAAAATCACAGAATTATGATCTGAAGGGATGATCCGCTCATAATTGGGAAACTCTGCCTCAATCAAACGGCCAATAAGCAATGTCTCACCTTGTTCGAAAATTGCCTGATTACTTCCTTTCGCAATATAAATGATCAGCTCCTGACCCTCTTCCTTCAAGGATACCACTTCTCTGAGTACTCGAGCAGGTATAACAAGACCTGTCTCAGAACCGATAGCGCTCGTTGATGTCGTAGGATGATGCTTGAGAGACAAACGATAACCATCAGTACCCACCAAAAGGAAACCACTTTCTTCTTTTTTGAGAAGAATGCCTGAGAGCGCGGGTCGTGCGGTGTCCATGCTCGCAGCAAAAACCACGGTAGAGAGATCTTTTTTTATCTCTTCAATATTGACTCTGGCCAGTAGCTCACCTTTTTCCTCAAAAAGCTTGGGGAATTCGTTGGCGGGAATTGTCTGAAATGAACTTTTGGTTTTCTTACTTTCAACAACGAGTGAACCATCCTGCGTAGTAAGCGTGACTTTCTCACCAGACAATGAGGCGATCAGTTCAGTAAAAGTCTTGGCAGGAATTGTAGTGCTTCCTGCTTCACTAACCTCAGCTGCAATATGAGATTGAATGCCTATCTCTAAATCAGTACTGCTAAGACGAATTCCTGTTTCGTCTGTTTCAATCAGTATATTCAAAAGAATAGGTAGATCCGAGCGAGAAGAGATAGCATGATTAAGAAAGGAGATTTTTTTTTGCAGGGTTTCCGCCAGTAGAGAAATCTTCATAGTATTATATTTGTTGTTGTAGTAGTGTATAGGGAAAAGTGGAAAAAATCAATGAGATTGCACCCCATAATATCTCGGGTTTTGAAAGAAAAGAGCATCAGACAGGCCCAAAAAAGTTTTTTTAGAAAAGGAGCTCCTTATATAATAATCTCAGCTGTAATTTTTCCTAAAGCAAGCTCAATGGGGGAAAGATGGGTAATCTTTTTGGGAAAAGTCTTGGATAACAGGAAGGGGGTGGCTTACCCACAAGTTTTACCCATTCAGAGACTTGGTTATCCCCAGGATATCATCAGAGATTTTAGCCTTGTTTTCCACAAGACCTACTATTTTATCCACACCATGCATCACCGTGGTATGATCCCTTCCTCCTAAGATATTGCCAATTTCCACGTACGTTAATTCCAACTTTTCTTTTAAGAGATACATAGTTATTTGGCGAGCCTTGACGAGGGCAGCATCTCGCTTGGGGCCTCTCAGCTGCGTAGGCTTGACGCCATAAAAATCACAAACAGTCTTAATCACGTCTTCTGCATGGATATGCGTAGTCCTCTCTTCCTTAAGGATACCCAAAGCTTTATTGGCAGTATCTAGCGTAATTTCCCCGCCCGTTGCGGCTGCTTGCGTAATAACTCTAAGGAGTAAACCTTCAAGGCTTCTCGTATCCTCGACTTTCTCAGCCAAAAGTGTTGCAATATCCAGAGGCAGGCTGTGGCCAAACTTTTCCGCCTTCATTCGAAGGATGGCGGTCTTTAGTTCCACATCCGGAGCTTCGATGTCTACGGTGAGGCCCCCCGCAAAACGGGAAGAGAGGCGTTTTTCCAGTTTTTTAATTTCCTGAGGCGGTCTATCTGATGAGAGGCAGATCTGAGCATGGTTATCAATGAGGATGTTGAAGGTATGAAAGAGTTCTTCCTGGACTTTCTCTTTTCCCTCGATAAATTGAATGTCATCTATGAGCAGAAGAATCGCTGAGCGGAAGCGTCTTTTCATATTGGCAGTTGAGTTCGTGCGAATCGCCTCAACGACCTCGTTAGTAAATTCTTCGCTTGTGATATAGATAATTTTTTTGTCAGGTGACTGAGCGTAGATTTGGTTAGCAAGCGCGTGCATGAGATGTGTCTTCCCTACCCCAACAGGTCCATAGATAAAGAGCGGATTGTAGAACGTGCCAATATGTTTGGCCACAGTTGAAGCAGCGGTGAATGCGAGCTGATTACTTCCCGAGACAGCGAAATTGGCAAATGTATAGTCTGAACGTACACGGGGAAGATGACCAACGGCCAGAGGCTGGGACGATGTCCTTTCGGGCTGCACATCCTTTATCAACGTGTTCTCGCTGGAGGTAGAGAAAAGCGGACTTGCAACCTCTTTTATCTGTGTTTGCGCAGGGACTGATCGAGTAATAAAAAGGATATCATTGCTCGTCCCTGTTTTACTCTCTAGTAAGGACTTAATATCCTGACTGAAACGTTTTTGCAGCATATCGCAAATCATCGTTGAAGGGGCAGCGATGGTAGCGATATTGTCTTCAAGTGAGATGAGAGCTGTGTGGTTAAAGAGCGTGAGGAAGTTGGCCGTTGAGACCTTTTTTTTGATATCTTTAAGTATGTCCTCCCAAAGAGTTACGAGTTGGTCAGCCATAGATTTGTGAGAAGGTATACCCGTAGGAAAATTACCAGCGGCAGATGTATGAGTCAGTCTACTAATGTGGATAACTTCTGTCAAGACCAGTTTTTTCTCAGATGAGGAAGGCTTTTCATAAGGCCTCAAATCTGGTACAATAGGTGAACCATGGAAAAGTTTGTTACGCTTAAGAAAGTAAAAAGACAGAGAAAGCACGGTTTTCTCTCCAAAATGAAGTCGCATCAAGGTCGAAAGACGGTTGCACATCGCCGAGCACAAGGTCGTAAGCACCTGACTATCTAACTTCATGTTGGCTCATCAAAATCGTCTTCCCCATTCTACAAGGCTTCATCGAGGGAAAACGCTTCAGTTGCCTTTCTTCCTCTTTAAATACGCTCCCAATACCAAGCAGGGAGTTCGATTTGGCGTCGTCATTTCCAAGCGCATCGACAAACGTGCAACCAGACGTAATCGAATGCGACGACTCCTGCATGCCTATATCCAAAGGCATCTTACCGAGTTTGCTCCTAACCATGACTATCTTTTTATTCTCAAGTCAGGCTTTAATGAAATAGGCGAGGTCCAAACCGATCTTACTTCTCTGATGAAGGTGGTCTCCTCATGAAGCAACCTTTTCTTCTGGTAATTAGGTTTTATACTAAATTTATCTCTCCCCTGCTCCACCAATTACTCGGAGTGAAGACAGCGTGTCGATACCAAGAAACCTGCTCTGTCTATGCATCTCGAATGATCAGCCAGTATGGTATACTATATGGATCGTATAGGGCTGTAAGGCGTATACTCAGTTGTCAATCCTTTATACACTAACTATCCATGGGAAATATTTTTACTATTCTTTTTGTTCAGCCGATTACCAATCTCCTGGTGGTGATTTACCACGCGCTTTTGTTTTTGCACATTCCTTCTCCTTTAGGCTTTGCTATCATCTTGCTGACCATTATTATCCGGGTTGCACTTTTTCCGCTCATGGCTACCCAGCTGAAGTCTTCCAAAAAGATGCAGGAGGTCTCGCCACTTCTTTCCAAACTGCGTGAGCAATATAAAGGTAACCCTCAGCGTATCCAAGCAGAGACGATGGCGCTTTACAAACAATATGGTATCAATCCAGCTGCAGGATGCTTGCCGCTTGTTGTTCAGCTTCCTGTCATCTGGGGGCTTTATTCAGTCTTACAACAGGTTGTCAAGCTGACTTCACTACCCGCTCTTAATAAGTTAATTTACTCAGACGGCATGAAGTTGCATCATCTATGGGACACGCATTTTTTTGGAATTCCTCTTGGTCAGTCTCCCTCTCAACTTTTAGCCACAGTAGGATTCCTAATTCTTGTCCTACCACTATTGACCGCTGTTTCCCAGTTCATTCAGTCGAAAATGATGTTGCCTAGTACTCCTCCGACTCCTCCACAAGACAAAAAGAAAGGCTCAGCGACTGATTTTGCGAGTGCCTTTCAAACCCAGTCCCTTTATATTTTCCCGTTAATGATTGGATTTTTCTCCTTTAGATTCCCGGTCGGATTATCTTTCTACTGGATTACCTTCACGTTTTTTGGTATCATACAGCAGTATTTAATGCAGAGAGGTACGTCTTCCTCCGTAGGAGCGCTTCCAATTGAAGTAAAAATAACTAAAAAAACCTCTAAAGCAAGAAAGAAAAAATAACTATGGCAGAAGCAGCAGTAAATGAACAAGCAGTCGTTGAGGAAGTTACCCAAGAACTCCTTGGTCAATTGGAAGTCGTTGGTGAGCCAGCGGTGACCATGCATGAAGATATGGCCGAAATTGTCCTTGAGACTGAGGAGAGTGGCCTCATTATTGGCTATCATGGCGAGATTCTAGAAGCATTACAATTGATACTTTCACTGATTGCTTCACGTAGGATTGGTCGTTTTGTCCGTATCTCAGTGGAAGTCGGCGACTACAAGAAAAATCGTACCGATTATTTGGAGAGACTGGCACGTGAGACCAAAGAGAAAGTTTTGACAGAAGATCGTCCCCATACGTTATCAGCTCTTAAATCATGGGAGCGCAGAATTATCCATCTCGTGTTGCAGGAAGATGAAGATGTCACCTCAGAGTCAATGGGTGAGGGGAAAGATCGTGTCTTGGTTATCAAGCCTCGCGACTAATCCCACCCTTACTATTCTTTTTCTTTTTTTACTTTTCCTTCCTTCACAACTAGGTCGTCATTTCTGGCCATCTTTCGCCTTTATTAACGGACTCCGGATTGATTATCTCTCCCCTACTCTCTACTTCACCGATATTTTGTTTTGTCTGTTACTGCTTGAGATGCTACCCAACATCCTGCGAGCTATGAAGCAACCTCTGAGTTGGGTAGTTGTGGCAGTCTTAGGGTTATTTAGCTATCTGAGCCTTACTTCTCAACTCCCTCTGAATAGTCTCTGGGGAGTTGTCCGGTTACTTCAAGTGGTCCTTCTTATTTGGTTTTTTAGTTTTGCCATGAAGCGTCAAAGTAATCGCCTGACACTAGCACTAGCAATTGCCATAAGTCTTATCTACTCAAGCCTACTTGCCATCTGGCAGTTTATCAACCAGAGTTCAGTCGGAGGGCTATGGTATTACTTAGGTGAGAGGAGTTTTACTTCTCTGACTCCAGGCATTGCCGATGCATCACTGAGAGGGACAGTAGTACTTAGACCCTACGCAACATTTCCCCATCCAAATGTACTGGCGGGATTCTGTATTATTATGGTGACTTACCTTCTCCTTCTTGCTCCCTCTTCTGCGTTGAGGTGGTGGCAGGGGCTGAAAGGGGTAGCCTTAGGACTGGGTATGGTTGCCCTTGTTGTAAGTCTTAGTCGAGGAGCAATTGTTGTTGGTGGACTCGTGGGGATTGTCTGGTTTATAAGCCGGGCCCTGGCTTCTCCTCGCCGCCAGAAAATCTTTGTCGGCGTTTGTGTTGTTCTTGTCTTTCTTGCTTGGCAGACAGGTCTTTTGCTACGGCTA
>DASZRR010000141.1:0-4533 GCA_035549055.1 Patescibacteria group bacterium
AGGCGAGAGATCATCGCTCCTGCTGGATAGGTAAGGCCTAAAAGTCTGCCAATTTTGTCAAACGCTTCACCTGCTGCGTCATCACGTGTGCCACCTAGAACTCTGATAGTTTGTTGGCTTTGCATGAGTAAAAGGTCAGTGTGATTACCTGAAACAACCAAAATGATAGCCGGAAGCCTAATATCTGACTTTTCAAGCCAATTGGCATAGAGATGGCCATACATATGGTTGACAGGAATAAGTGGTTTGTTCCAAAGGAGGGAGAGTGTCTTAGCAGTCTCCACACCCACCAGAAGTGAACCAATAAGCCCTGGCCCATAGGTCACTGCGATCGCGTCAATTTCAGGAACTTCTTTTGTTGTGACGGTAAAATCAATTCCATCTTTGAGAGCTTTTTTGAGTGTTGGCATCATGAATTTAAGTTGTTCACGGGCCGCGGTTTCGGGAATAATGCCACCTGTTTGTGCGTGAAGAGTAAGAGAAGTAGCTACGACGTTGGCCAGAACGGTGAAATGATTGTCTTTTTTTTCAACAATAGCAACGCCTGTCTCATCGCAAGATGTTTCTATGCCGAGAATTTTCATAAGGATACTTGTACAGCATCACCATTATGGAGGTTGTATTTATCAGCACTGCCTGCTTTGAGTTCAAGGACCTTATTGGCAGGAGCAGTAGGCTGGTAATACGTAGTGGGTATTTCCGTGGTGGTTTTGGGAGCGGGGACATTTTTATAAATAGTTACAATTTTGTTGTTATTAAGAAAAATAATATCTAGAGGAAATTTCATGCCTTTCATCCAAAAAGAGGGAATGCCAGGTTCATCAAAAAGAAAAAGCATACCTTGATTGTCGCTAAGTCCCGTTTTCCCAGAAAGACCAGTCTCTCTTTTTTGTTCTGTGTCTGCCACGTCAAGAGTGATTTTAGTCGAACCAAAAGTTGCCGTTGCTTTCTTCCCAAAAAGACTACTTTTTGAACCAGCCAGAAATATCCCTCCGATAATTACGATAAGTACTACGATAAATCCAATAATAAATTTTCTCATACCTTATTTTTTATGAGTTGGGTGGTTGAGTAATGAGGGAGGCGATCGATTACCTCAACAACTTTGGCTCCAATGAGATCCGCTTGCCTTTCTTTATGATGAAGGAAGGGATCACCTTTCGTTGTAGCAATTATAGCAGGTTTGATCGTCATGACAAGGCGATCATAGTCTTTGTCTTCAAAAGGGTAGGGTAAGAGGATAATTGTATCGACAAGAGATGTTGCAAGGAGTGTCTTCGCGCGTTGTATTTGGGTATGGATCGGCCTGCTTTCCCCCTTGCGTTTGGTAACGGCCTTGTCAGATTCTAGAAGGAGGACAAGCGCATCTCCTGCCTCTCGGGCCTTAGTCAAAAACTGAAGATGGCCTTGGTGTATGAGATCAAAACATCCACCCACTAAGACGAGTCTAGCATAATTGGTATGGAGTTGAGGGGCAAGTTTTTTAAGCTGTTTGTCAGATATAATGTTTTCCATTAGATTGGAAAGATTTAGGTTTTGGTTCCTTTGAGATAGACCGCTTGCCAGGGTTGATAATGCGAATCAAACCGTTCAAAGATGATTTGTTTGCCATTTTTAACCACGCTATAGTTAAAATAGACATTCGCTCCCGCAGCCGCAAAATCAACCTGTTGAATCTGTCCAACAGGAAGATCAGGATCATCTTGGTATAAGGGATCTGGAGCTGGAGTCTGAGACAGAACGACAGGTTGTGAAATAGTTGCCACACGTCCGTCCGACGTGCCGTAAAATTCAAACGTTAATTGTTGAGCTGCCTCGTCAACGTGAGATTGGATCAAGATATAATGTCCTGAGTCATTGCGGAACTTAAAATCAACAGTAGGAGAATAAATTGCTGCATCAATTCCTGGCCCTGAATCTTCTTCGTAATAATGGACACGATATGCATGCGCATGTCTTTCAATGACGGGCATTCCCGCAGCCAGGACAGCGCGGAAGAATGTCGTGGAGACTTGACAGACTCCTCCGCCATCACCAAGCACAGTGTGACCATTTTGGATAACGTAAGCTTGTTTATAGCCAGATAAAGATGAGATATCACCCACTGCTTGATCAAACGAGAAAATCTCACCAGGTTTGACAAGTATCCCATTGAGGCGAGAAGCTGCAAGCTCAATATTATAAATACGGGCTGCAATTGAACCATGAAAAAGTGATGTACCAACCCCAATGCGCTCTTTAATTCCAAATGTATTCGCAACATTTTTCACATTGGGTTTAAGAGTGAGGATGGGGACAGAGAATGCAAGAAGTGACTGGTCATTTTTGAAAAGTTTTGTAACTGCAGCAGTTTGTAAGAAAGTATAGATATCCTCAGTTGACACTTCCTGGCCATCTTGGGAGGTTTGAAATTGGGTAACCCGACCATTCTCGTAAGTGAATTTAGCGTCCACAGGAGCGATATTGATAGTCGCTTGGAAATTTTTAACGATTCGATCGAGTTGAGAACTGGAGTATGTATAAGCAGGTGAGAGAATTATCCCATGCAGATATGACTCAAAACTGAAATAAATATCTGAAAAGAAGCTACCACTTCTTCCGATACTATATGCTTGTGAAGCTAGTAAATTACTGTCATAGCCAAGATTCAGCCAACCTGCCGAGACGGTAGCTGTGAATTGGGGAGAGGTAAACTGTATTTCTTTATTGCGAATGAGTCTATTTTGTTGAGCAAAGTAGTTTTTGACTTCGTTTTTACTTTTTCCCCCAAAATCAACATTATTGATAATAACGCCTGGGTATATTTTATTTTCATATGCGTGCTTATAGTAGAGGTAGACAAAACTACTGAAGAAGAAGAGGCCAATGAACGCGCCTGTGACAAACCAAAAACCTGTTTTACCAATAGAGCGGAGCTTTTTTTTTGGAACATGAAGTCTGAATGAAGGTAGTTGTATCATAATTTTAATTGCTATGCCCTTTACCAGGTATTATACTATACCTATCTATACCTTATGGACGAAAACGTTATTTTTTCCAAACCAGATTCTACCAGCCAAAAGACTTCAGGAGACGCTTCTGCAACTTCTGCTCCGTCTCCGATTGTACCCAGTGTGCAACAAACCATCCCCCAAGCACCTATTGAGAACCCAGTTCCCCCTGTCATTCCTCCACCTGTGACACCCTCTCCAGCTGCTCCTGAGTCGCCTTTACCGCCTCCGCCTCCCCCGCGTTCCTCCCCTTTGAAGGGGATATTGAAGATTGTGGTCGCTATTTTAGCTATTTTTTTTGTGGTTATTGTCTTTGTTGTTTTTATCCTACCTCGTTTTAAAAAAACTACACCAGAGTCGGCAGTGACTTTAACATACTGGGGATTATTTGAAGATAAAAATGTTATGAACTCAATTATTGCTAGCTTTGAGCACGAGCATCCATCAATCAAGATTAACTATATTCAAAAAGATGTCAAACAATACAGACAGAGTTTGGTGACTCAAATCAATAATGGTACAGGTCCTGATCTGTTCCGATTTCATAATTCTTGGACTGGAATGATGCGTCCATATCTTTCTCCTATGACCACGGACGTAATTTCTTCATCAGATCTTAAAAAAAATTATTATCCAGTTATTCAACAAGATCTTGTCCGAAATGGTGCGTTGTATGGTATCCCTTTGGAGATAGATACGCTTGCCCTTTTTGTTAATCCTGACTTATTACAAAAGGCAGGCGATGAGGTTCCAACAACCTGGGATCAGTTTGTCAAGGTTGCCAAAGATATGGTCGTTAAAGATGCCAATGGTAAGATACAGACAGCAGGGGCAGCTATGGGTACCTATGATAACGTGACTCACGCTCCTGATATCCTAGCCATGCTGATGGCTCAAAACGGTACAAATTTTAATAATTTTTCTGCAACACCTAATAATACAGCTCAGGCTTTACAATTCTATACCGCTTTTGCTCAAAGCGAAGGGAGTGTCTGGGATGATACACTTGATCCCTCAATTACAGCTTTTGCCAAGGGGAACCTAGCCATGTACTTTGGCTATTCCTGGGATATTTTCACAATTCAAGCTCTAAATCCCGATCTAAATTTTAAAATCTATCCATCGCCAAATTTACCGAATCGCAAGAGTGCAATTGCTAGCTATTGGGCAGAAGGTGTTTCGGCCAAAAGCCCTCATCAGAAAGAGGCGATGCTTTTTATGAAATACTTAACCCAAAAAAATACTTTGCAGAATTTATACACCGAGGAGTCCAAGACGCGAAAATTTGGTGAGCCCTATCCTCTAGTTGAGTTAGCAGCCAGTGTTAAGAATAATCCCTTTGTCTATCCTTTCTTACAACAAGCTCCTTATGCTACCTCATCATATTTTGCTAGCGACACTGACGATGATGGTATTAATGCTCAGATGAATGCATACTTAGGGAATGCGGTTCGTTCCGTTCTGAACGATAACTCATCAGCACAGTCAGCAGTTGACACGCTCGCCCAAGGTGTCAATCAGGTCTTGGCAAAATATGGGCGAT
>DASZRR010000142.1:0-5259 GCA_035549055.1 Patescibacteria group bacterium
CGATGCCCGGTCACTCTACGATAGCGAACTTTGGCTTTGTACTTAGCAACACGAATCTTCTCGCCCTTGGGATGAGACACGACTGTACCAGTGACAGTCAAGCCAGAAAGATACGGCTCGCCAAACCGGGTCTGGCCATCAATCGAAGTCATAAGAACTTCAGAGAACGTAACTGCCTCATTCACAGGAGTTGTCAGACGCTCAACTTCGATCGTCTGCCCTTCACTGACTTTGTATTGTTTGCCGCCTGTTTTGATAACTGCGTAGTTCATAGTAGATCAGAGGTTATTATAGCAGATTGTTACCTAATTTCCAACACACTTGAGTGCGAGTAGGTAGAAATCATGGCAGAGAGCAGTCCCAGAAAAATAAAATTTGACAGAAGCGAACTGCCTCCATATGAAACAAAGGGCAGCGTCACGCCAACAATTGGCAGAAGACCAACATTCATACCGATATTAACAAAAAAATGAATGAGGACAAATCCAAACGTCCCAACAGCAAAAAGACGAGCCGAATTGTCCTCCATTGACTGAAAAAGCATATAAATACGCAGACAAAACATACAAAATGCTACCAAAATGATAAATGCACCGACAAATCCCAGGCCTTCTGAGAGAGTAGCAAAGATGAAATCTGTGTGTCTTTCAGGTAAAAATCTCAGACCAGATTGGGTACCTTGGCTCAACCCTTTACCCAAAAACATCCCCGATCCCACCGCAATCATCGCCTGAATGACATTATAAGACGCGCCGAGTGGATCGCTCGTAGGATTGAGGAAGGTCAAAAACCTTTTGCGCTGATAATCGTGCAGAATCGCCCACAAAAAAGGAGATACAAGTAATCCTGGCAAAAAAAGAAAGACAAACCATTTCAAGGGGAATCCATAGACAAGAAGGATAAGAAGGGTCACTCCCGCATAGATCAGCGCATTGCCCAAATCCGGCTGAAAGGCAATGAGTAAAAATACAGGCAGCAATAAAACTAAACTCATGACAAATGCTCGGGGAGACCGATTATCTGATTTGCCCAAATATGTCGCCAGCGCCAACGTCAAAAAAGGCTTGAGAACTTCTGAAAATTGAATAGGAAAACCAAAAATTGAAATCCATCTGACTGCTCCTCTACTTTCAAAACCGATAATTAAAACGATAAACAGAAGTACCAACGAGGCAAGATAAATTGGCAGTGACAGTCTCTGAAGTGACTCAATACGTAATCGAGAGATAAGATAAAACCCAAGGATGCCGACACCAAGAGTAAATAACTGATTGAGAAAAAGCGTCTTACTCAGTGACAGGAGTGTCACGAGTCCTATGGCAAGCAGCGCAATTACAGGAGTAACAAGCCACCAATCAATGCCGAGCAGATGTTTTTTCCTCATTGAGCTAGTGTAACAGAGAATGGCCCTTTGGCAAGCGAAACAGTAAGCGTTTTATTTTTGATCTCTTCAGCAAAACGATCCGGCCAGTCCTCCAGAGTGACAGAGACTCGCGCTGTTGGGTCTGTTCCCATACGCTTTCTTTCATCCTGGATTTTGCGGATGATTTCGCGAGCTTGCCCTTCTGCCTCGAGTTCTGGAGTGAGTGTAGTATCAAACTCAACTGTCAATTCTTCTGAGTCATCCACAAACTTCAACTCTTTGACATTCAGTTCAGCTTTGATGAGGTAATCAAGATTATCTTTAAATTTGACAGCATCTCTACCAGGACTAATGATTGCCTTAGCAAGAGGCTGACGCACTCGTAATGATTTTTCTTTGCGCACAGCGTGGCCTACTTCTACGATCCTCCGGACGGACTCCATCTGATTTTGTAAATCCAAATTAATTGTTGATTGCCCAAATGTAGGCCAATTGGACAGATGGACAGACTCCTGGCCAGTCAAGTTCTTGTATATCGCCTCCGCGATAAAGGGTGTAATTGGAGCGGTTAGCTGACAGACGGTGACTAATACGTGATACAACGTTTCGTAAAAAGAATCTCGATCTGTTGTGTCTTTCGCAGCAGGTCCGACTCGATCACGACTACGTCTGAGATACCAGGTAGAAAGATTGTCAATAAAGACTTTGATCTTATCAATTGCTACCACCGTATCGTAATTATCCAGAGACTCAGTAACCTCTTTGATCAACCCGGCAAGCAATGACTCAATCCACAAATCCAAAACATTTTTGCTCTCTTTTCTCTGCCCATCCTCCTTTGCCTCAAACCCATCAATCCGCGCGTTTTGGATGAAGAAATTGTAAACGTTCCAAAGGATCAGCATCATGCCACGAACTTGATTGCGATACTGTTCCTCAGAAATAGCCAAATCCTCCCCATGCATCACAGGACTGCCCATCAGATAAAGTCGTAAGGCATCACCACCGTATTTTTCAAGCATTTCCTTAGGATCCGGATAGTTACCATAATTTTTACTCATCTTGCGTCCATCGGTACCAAGTAAGACACCTGTCACGCCGACATTTTTGAATGCTTCTGATTGATACAACGCACCCCCAATCACATGAAGGACATAAAACCAGGCTCTGATCTGTCCTGTGTACTCGACGATAAAATCAGGCGGAAAAAAATCTTCCAACTTCCATTCTTTGTTAAAGGGAAAGTGCCGCTCAGCAAATGATGCCGACCCGGCCTCAATCCAACTATCCAAGACTTCAGGCACCCGGTGCATATCTTCGCCGCATTTGCTACAGGGGACTGTCACTTCATCAATTTCAGGTTTGTGCAGATCGTTAATCTTTCGACCTGATTTCTCCTCTAATTCTTTGATCGAGCCAGGGACAAATCGTTCGCTGCACTCACACTCCCAGACAGGAACTGGACTCCCCCAGTAACGACTGCGTGAGATATTCCAGTCAGGCGCGTTCTCCAAACTTTTGAGAAACCTTCCATATTTGAAATGCTGGGGAAACCAATTTACTTTTTCGTTGGTTTCTTTAAGAAGTGGTTTGAGAGTCTGGATATTGACATACCACGCATTTTGCGGAGCATAATAAAGTCTCGTATGACAACGCCAGCAAAGAGGAACATTGTGTGGAACTATTTCATCACGATAAATTAAATTACGCGAAGCCAAATCCTCATTAACAGCTTTATTGGCCTTGAGATAATATATTCCGCCGAATTTTGGCACATCTGGTTTGATCATGCCCTCATCATCTAGATGCATCTCAATATGAATCCTCTGCTCAAGCATCGCCTTAAGATCTTCCTCGCCATAAGCTGCAATGGTGACCACACCCGTACCTTCCTCAGCTGTGACAAAGTCTCCAGGAATCACTTCAAAAGCTTTTTCTCCTGGCTCGATCGGATAATAATCATAATGAGGGACAAATTTGAGGCCAACCAAATCTCTACCCTTCATTTCCTCAACGATTTCATATTTACCCTCCAGAATCTGAAGTGTTGACTTGGCCAGAATATAGTATTCACCGTTTTGTTGAACCTTGACGTAGTCAAGCTCCGGATTGACGGCGAGTGCGGGCGTGACGATCTTGTTCCAAGGAGTTGTAGACCAAGCAAGAATAAAAGTTTGATCCTGACCTTTTATAGGATATTTATAGGTTGTGGCGGCATCGGGAACTTCTTTGTGATTGTCTGCATCCATCGCGACTTCGAAATTGGAGATCGGCGTACCACAATGTGGGCAATAAAGCGAAACTCTGAGGCCTTTGTAGACATAACCTTTGTCATAAAGCTGCTTAAAGACCCACATGACTGACTCCATGTAGTCAAGATCCATGGTACGATAAGCATGCTTGAAATCAACCCAGCGTCCGATATGATCGATATACCATTCCCACTCACCCGAGACTTCTGAGACATAAAGTTTGCACTCTTCAATAAATTTTTTGACTCCGACTTTCTCCACGATCTCACGCTTACTCTGAAGGCCCAGTTTGGTCTCGACTTTATTCTCAGCCGGCAGACCATGGCAATCCCACCCCCAGACACGTCTGACGCGGTATCCTTTCATCGTCCAGTACCTGCCGAACAAATCTTTGGCGATACTGACAAGAAGCGTACCATAATGCGGCATGCCGGTGATAAATGGCGGCCCATCCAAAAAAGTCCATCTTTTATTCTCGGGGCGCGATTCGACTGAACGGACGAAAATTTCTTGGTCTTTCCAGAATTTGAGAATATCATTTTCTAGCTCTGGAAAATTTACTTTGGGTGAAACAGGTTCAAACTTAGGTGTCATAGCCTCAATTGTAGCTGAAATCTATCCAATCTTCAATGAAGAAGAAGTAAAAGGAGCGCCAAAGCAGCCATGCCGAAGTCTTCGACTAATGTTATTTTGGTCAAAGGCACTTTGAGAAATGTGCCCAAGCACGCACAGGTAAATTTTTCGTGTCGGAGTAATTTCGAAGTGACTCCAAGACCGCTAAAAACCATAATGATAATCTCAGCGATCAATAGAACTTTTGCTTGGGGAGCATAGATCATCCCGATACCAAAAAATAGTTCCAGAAATGGATAGATATATCCATATCCTTCCCACCGCATCGCCAGGAGGTCATAAGTAGCATATCCTTTTGCAAAACCTTTCAAATCTATAAGTTTAAACGTGGAAAAAACGAGGAAAAATCCAATCATGAAGTAGCTGATAACTCTAGTAAAGAGAAAACTCCCCATCATGACGTCATGAAGTCCCAAAACAAACGTTATTAACACGATCATGAACACGACGACAAGGAGTGGCAAATATGTAACTTCCTTAGGATCACGAACACCAACTCTGACGATGTCTGTTTGTTTGACTAATTTCATCCCACATGTGGGACAGCGACCAAAATGATCACTGAGGACCTCAGGATGCATGGGGCAGGTATAGGCCATGTATCTATGATACCAAAGTTGTCAAGGATTATGACAATGTATGTTCGTCACCGTTGTGCGGAAGAAAAATATCGCCAAGCATGAGGGTCTTCTTAATGGCATCTTTGAGGACTTCCCTGTCCTGCTCCTCTCCATGCGTGAGGAAGACTTCCTGAGTCCCCTTGATATGTCCGAGCCAATTGAGCAATTTGGGTTGATCTGCGTGTGAACTCAGGGATTCTATTTTATTAATCGAAGCCTTGATTGTAATGTGTTGGTTTTCAATAGTTACCATATGGACGCCTTCTGAAATTTTTCTTCCCAAAGTCTCCTCTGACTGATAGCCAACAAACAAAACGCGCGTGGTGGGATCACCAAGATAATTGACAGCGTGGTGCAAAATTCTCCCCCCCGACATCATGCCACTTCCTGC
>DASZRR010000143.1:0-2838 GCA_035549055.1 Patescibacteria group bacterium
GTGCCCATAAATATGCTTACACGCAGGATTCCTTGACAAAAACCTTAAAAAAAGTTGGATTCAAAATAACTTCCTTTGTACAAGAAGAGACCAATCATGTTGTAACTGCGACTAAAGAAAATTTGTCGATCAAGCCTCTCTCGATTGCCATTATTCAGCAGACTCCTGATATTGGTGGTGCGGAGATTTATATGCATTCGCTGGTCCAGGAATTTCTCAAGAAAGGAAACAAAATATATCTATCTACCAATTCAGATCGGTATATTGAACTATATAAAGGCTTAGATGTAAAAGTAGATAAAATTACTTATTTGATCGATATTATTGGCAACTGGAAGGGTCTTGTCAAAGCCCTCTTATTCCTTCCTTTTTCAAGTTATGCTTATTGGCAGCTTCTAAGCAAATACCAAAAAGAAAAAGTTGATGTAATTCTTATGAGCAATTTTGGGGAGAAAATGCTCGTGACCGCACTCTCAGTATTTTTTAAAATACCTGTTGTGTGGATTGAATACAGCTCTGTACAAATGTTTCTAAAGAACAATTTATATTTTCCAAAGATTATTTATCTTTTGTTAAATGGTATTCCTAAGTTTGTTATTTTGCCAAGCAAGTATACTTATAATAGTCTCATAATTGATGCTCATGTTTCGCTTGGTAAGTTATCTATTGTTCCCTGTGGGACTCTAGTTGCTAAAAAAAATTCAAAAAGTAAAATTTCTGAAATTTCGGACCGTAATCTAGTTATTGGTAATATTTCTCGGCTGACGAGGGAGAAGGGACAACAGCTGATTATTCAAGCTGCACCCTTAATTATTAAGAAAATCCCATCTGCGTTTTTTGTGCTTGTTGGAGAAGGCCCAGATAAAAAATATTTTCAGAATCTTATTGACGAGAAAAAATTGAATAAGTATTTTTTTCTTCCTGGATTTGTTGAGGATAGGCAACAGTATCTTTCTCAGATGGATATTTTTGTCTTTCCAACAATCTGGGATCTTGAGGGATTTGGGGTGGTTACCATTGAGGCGATGATGCAAGGAATTCCCGTTGTGGGAAGTAATATGGGGCCAGTGCCTGAGGTGATTGATGATATGCAAACTGGACTGCTTTTTAGAAAAGGAGATAGCCAGGACCTAGCCAAAAAAGTGATTACACTAGCCCAAAATCCATCACTTCGTACAAGACTGGGTCTGGCTGGCAAAAAAAAAGCAGAGGAAAAGTACAATATAGTTACTGTTAGTCAACAAATTTTAGATATTCTTGCCGATGCAACACTTTAATATATCGACTTTTAAAAAGCCCTTTTTGTTAGTCTTTTTTTTGGCTGTTTTATTTTATTTTTACAGTTACAATCTCTCGTCATTGATGCCATTTTATGGCGATATTGGCTGGTTTTATCTATCGGCTAGGGATTTGCTTACTAAAGGCTCTTTTCCGTTGGTTGGGATCACCTCGAGTCACATCTGGCTTCATCAGGGCCCATTCTGGACCTATTTTTTAAGTATAGCCTTATGGTTAGGACGTTTCGATCCGGTTGCAGGAGGGTATCTTGCTGTTATCATTGGTATTTTTACAGTCATTACTGTGTTTTGGTTGGGGAGAGTGTTGCTTAGTTATAGGATTGGCATAATCGCAGCTATTTTGTACTCGACATCTCCTCTTGTCACTATCTACAGTCGTACTCCATACCATACGACACCAATACCCCTTTTTGCCTGTTTTTATTTTTTGGGTATCTATTATTGGTACCAGAGGAAAAAATCGTTTGTACTACCTCTTTTCTTTTTAGCAATTCTTTATAATTTTGAGCTGGCAACAGTTCTTTTGTCAATTCCATTTATTATTCTCGTGATTTGGAGGTTACAAAAAAATACACTTAAAATCCAAGTTGCATCATTTACTCTGAATCTATTTATCGGATTAAGTCCATTATTGCCTGTTGTGATCTACGATTTCACCCATGGATTTAGGCAGACACTAGTCTATGGAATATGGCTTATTTATACTCCATTTAAGGCGATTATGGGCATGTTTTCTTCACAGCCATCTTCTCATAGTAGCATTCTTGCCTATGTCTTTAAGGAAATTCAAACTTTGATATTTTTCCCAAGTGGGTTTGTTGCAATTGCTTTTTTGGGAGTTGCTTTTGTTTTCCTATGTACAAAGCTTTTTCAGCAATATCAAGCTAGAAAAATAAATAGAGCATTTATTATAATAGGTCTGTGGTTTAGCATTACAATGCTTCTTCTTCTCCTTAATAATGTTGCCTCTGATGCTTACTTCCCACAAGTTTTTCCGGTCATTTTTTTGATTCTTGCACTGCTTGTTGAATATGTCTATGAGCATGCAAAATGGGTAGCACTTTTTTTAATCATTGGTATATCTTTAGTTAATGTCTATAGCACTCTTTCTCATTCTTATTTTGAAGGGAGGGGAGAAGGCATTTCTCTTGAACAAAGAGAGAATGTCGTGAAAAAAATCCTTTCCCTATCGGACAGAGAGGGAATTATTTTCAAAGGAGAAGGTGATGGGAGTCAATTTAGAAGCTTTACTATGCCATATGAGTATCTAACGTGGTATTATAGACCTGCAAACTCTACAACTCATCTAACAAAAATTGTCACTCTTACTGAAAAAAATTATCAGATAAATGTGAAAACATATACACAATGATTAGTGCAGCAGTTTTAGTAAAAAACCAAAAAGAGCAGTTAGAACGATGCTTAGACTCTCTCAAGTGGTGTGATGAAATACTAGTAATAGACGATGACTCAACGGATGGTTCTGGTGATGTTGCCAAAAAATTTGATGCTAGAGTATATCGGCGTGCGTTGAAGGGTG
>DASZRR010000144.1:0-9258 GCA_035549055.1 Patescibacteria group bacterium
AACGCCAACCCCCTCCCCTCTTCCCGTAACTAAAAATTAATATATTAAGACTCCAGTTGATAAATTCTTGTTGCGCCACTTTGGAAGACAATTTTGCCAAGTGTAGCAAATTTACTCTCATCGACAGTATATTTTTGTCGCTCGAGCGTTCCCACAAATACATACTGAACATGATATTTGGAGAGAAGTGATCTGGTGAGATCAAGGTCTGGTGATTCGTACATCTCTTTGACTTCATCTATACGGGGGGCTGGGACGTCGTATGTTCCTCTCCATAGCCATTCATGCACAGTCCAGCCAAGAACTGTCGGCAATCCCGTATTGGCAGAAACCCGCGCAAAGTCAGTATAAGAATCGCCCTGTGCTTCTAGAATGACAGGTTGACCTGAAATATTTTTGTTCAGCCAGGCAATTGCTTGGGCATCTGAAGGGTAGCGGGTTTGGAGATAGGCAGTTCCATTAAGACCTTTATAATCTGTGAGGTTACCATAATACGAAGTAATCGAGAAATAAGGATATATAAAAACAGTTGTTAAAAGAAAAAGGGCAACAACAAAAAAGACCGGATAGGCAATTTTTTGTTTATGTTCTTTCAGAATAAGAGATACCCTGCTAATGCTATATCCACTGACAAGCGAGAGCATGATAAAAGATTGGAAAACGAGCTTGAACATAGTATTCGCGCGATAATGATCTGGATAAATATCTTTTACATAAAGCACCTCAGGAATAATAATTAGAAATGTTGCCATGCCAATCAATAGAAGAACAAAAATATCAGACTTCTCTAATTTTTTGAGGAAAGACAACGACGCAATAAGGAAAATAACAAAGACATAAAAAAATCCGTAGAGAATAATAAGTTGCCAGAAAGGCGATTGCTGGCAGTGGTTAGCCTCAAAAAGAAATGGACCCAGATGTCCCATGTTGGTAAGAAATGAAGGTGCGCAAAGGATACCTATCCCAGATACAAATGGTTTAAAGAAAAGTGAGAACGGCAGAGAAAAAATGATAAACCCAACGCCAAGGATAACAACTGGAATGACAAGTTCCAAAACAAGAGCAAAAAGTTTGGTGATAAGAGAAGAAGTTCCTCTTCCAATTGCCCCCCATTCAAAATAGGCTAATAGAAAAATTGCCAGCAAAAGATAAATCAGACCGTCCCAGGCATTTGTCATATACATAATAGCGACAAGGAGACTTATGAGCATAAGATGTATGAGTGGAATTGGTAATTCTTTTTTTAGGAGGTAATAAATTTTTGCAAAAGATGGGGGGGCTCTTTTTTGCTTTCGTTTGTCTCCCTGATACGAATCAGAACTTAGAAGAAGAGAATACAAAAAAGCAATTGTAAGCAAAACAAAAGGAATATCAGTAACATGACCATGTAAATCAGAAACAGTCCAGGAATAAATGGGAAATTCGTGAATAGTGTGATAAATAAAACGAGTAGCATTGGGATACCAATAATTGTTAGGGAAAGTTTGGGGAGAGAAGGCAAGCTGCCAGAGGGGGACTGGGTGTTCATTTTCATAAGGTTTAAAAAATGTATAAAGAGTATGGAGGTTCCCAGCGAAGGTGACAATCGCAGCTGTTAAAATGCCAACGATGACAAAACGAAGGAAATTTTTTTGGGAAACTGTTTGGTTATAAAGATTAACAGCGATCGAAAAACAACTACTAAAAGTGAGCCCAGCAAGCGTTGCGATCATTAAATTATAGGTGTAGTTAGACGATATGTCGGAAAGTTTGGTGAGGACAGCTGTGACAAAATGGCCAAAGTAATAGTAGTTGATAGGATATGGTGTAAACCACATATCACGGGGAGGGAAATAGGTCGAGCGGAGAATCGAGTTGACAAAGCCATAGTCCATAAATTTTTCTAGTCCATTGATATCTGGCATAAAACTGCGTACGTACGCCCAAAAGGCAAAGACAAGTACAAAGCAAAGTTCCTCAACTACAATCCAGAGAAAGGTTTTTTTGAAAAGTGTTTTGTCAAAGAGTCGTAATTTTTTGTGAAAAAGAAGAAAGATCATGAGAACAACAAACAAAATTATCACCAAACTGATTAAACTAAAAGGAAGAACATGCAGAATCCCCGTCGTAAGCATAAGATAGGAAAGAATGATCATGCCGATAGTTTTGGCAAAGCTGTAACCTTTGTCGATAAAGGATGAAAAGATGAGACTTGTCAGAGGGTAAAATACCAATCCTAGGACAAGAAGTATGAGGTACCAATGGACTGAGATGAGTAGGTCATTAAGCATAGTGAGAGAGCTGGGAAAGATCAGAGATGGCTTGGATGTTGGTTGGCAGATGCGATTTGTCTTTTTGATTACAAAGCCAGAAGAAATTTGTTCGAGGATTATTTTTGGCTATATATTTGAGAAGGTAGAGATCATCATCGACGTAACAATCTAAGTGTAACGAAGCTAGAATTTTTTCTTTAAAAATGTGAGGTTGTTCATTAGTGAAATTAAAATAAACTCCTTCAAAGAGTCGATCCAAACCCAAATTCTTCATCAGACGTGATGTTTGCTCTTCTAAAAACCCAAATCTACTGGAGATCAAATAAAGCCTATGATGGTCTTTTGCCAAACTCTTGAGAAAAGAAATATTTTTTTTGATTGGCGGACGAAGGAGTGGATGATGCGACATTTGTCGAAGTAGCTGTTCTGGACGAGAAGGCATACGATAGAGCAGTTCTCCATTTGCTTTTTTTCGATAGAGTCTGTCGATAAGTCCATCTGGTATAAGTGGTGGATAATCAACAAAAATTTTATCAAGATCAAACCCGATTTTCATAAATGCGAAATGAGATTGAGAAGTTTGAAATTCCAGCTCACGCGATGTGTGTGGCCAGTTCTTGTTTGAATTGCCTTCCTATGTTGTTTGTACCACAAATAGTTCTCAAGCAAAAGATCTTGATTGGATTTACGGGGGTGCCAGTGTAATAATCTTTCAGCTTTATCGATGCTGACATAGGAGGGGACGGGAAGCGTCTTGTAGTGCCAGGCAGAGAGTGGTGAGAGATGGAGAAATTCGAGAATCTGGAGAATAAGTTGAGAGGGGATAACAGGTAGGCTAGTGATCTGAGCACGTGATTTATCAAAGCGAATAATTGAGCGCAGATCCTTTCTCCATGTTTGAAACTCCTTTGCCCCTAAATTAAATGTTTGATTCGTGACTGATGAGGTTGTTGCTTTATAAATTGCATCACTGATATCAGAGACTGCCAGAAGCTGATATTTATTTTTTCCGTTACCAAGGATAAAGACCCGGTGGCCTGAGTAGATGGCTTCAAACCATAAGGCAAATACCCCGAGTCGCTCCGGACCCAAAAAAGTTTTTGGTCGCAGGATCGTAACCTCAAGTCCTTTCGTTTGATACTCACGACAGAGTTTTTCAGCTGCTACTTTTGATTGGCCATAATAGCCAGTTGGATTGAGCGGCGTTTCCTCGGTCTCAGGTACTTTTTTTGGTATTCCATAGACAGCCGTTGAAGAGATAAAAATCATTCGCTTAACATTATGTTCCAGACAGGCTTCCAAGACATTTTTTGTTCCGGAGACATTTGTCGCAAAAATTATTTTTTTCTGTCGATGAATAGGAAGGGCTGCGGCAGCGTGAATGACATGAGTTGCTGTAGCTACTGCCTGAGAAACAGCCTTTTTATTGCGAACATCTGCTTTAATAACAGTTACTTTTTTGGCAAGGTCCTTTGCTTCAAGAGGCGCTATATCCACTAGGCTGACCCTCCATCCTTCTTGTAAAAATTTGCGCGCTAAATGGACTCCCAAAAATCCTGTACCGCCTGTAATAAGGACCTTTTGTTGCATTGGATATCTATTCTACTATGGTTTTTCCTTAAATAACAAGACAAATGTCTATTGTTGAGAAAGTATTTGGTGGAGCTGAGTAAAACTATAATGCTTGACGTTCTCAAAAATCATTGCTTTGGGATGATCGTAAACCTGGAATGTTTCTTCACTGCTATCGTCATTAAGCGTAAATCCCAAGAGGCGAGGGTAGGATGAAAATTCGGCAACTTTTTGATACCCAAGCTTGCCGGCAAAAAGTAGTTGGTAGTATTTTTGTGTTAAAGGATATTTTTCTGGAAGGTGAAGAAGGGTGCCATAGAGTCGACGACTATTGATAGTTAGATAGTTTGCCTGTGAGAGATAATTGGCGTAGTAATCAATTTTGGCAGCGTTATCCGGCTCGTATATTGTGAGAGGAAGGAGTTGATATTGACTTGGATCATACCCGGGGAGTGGAATCGGCAGTCCTTCGTCCCAATGTTCACTCAAAATAAAATTACCCGGAGGAACGTGCTGATAAATCCATTGTGAGGCTTTGATACGAGTTTGAGGAGAGGTATAAATTGAAAAAAAAGCCAGCGCGTACAGCAAGGTAACAACGACTGCTAAAGTACTTAGTACGATACCTCCTCGGCGAGTTTTTGTCATGATGATCCCCAGCAGGTTGCTGCCAAAAATAATAAAAAAGGGTAAGAGCGGTACCATGTAACGGTTAAATTTGGTATACCACGAGCCAACGTAGGCAAAGTACAGGAGGGGAAAAAAAATAAAAATCACGAAGGTAACTCGTTTTTTGGTCAGTTCCTGTTTGATCGTGACCAAAACTCCAAGAAGTGAGAGAGCGGCAAAAAGTCCCAGCTGCCAGAAAAGATTTTTAAGTTGAAAAAGGTATTTCGTAGTATGGGAAAACTGAAGAGTATATACAACCCGATTTGTTCCAAGGACGACACTATTTTCGTAGTTCATCGACTCAATAAAATTGTCCCAATTAAGAAATGTATAGGGTGAGCAAATAGTAAAGACCACAAAGGCAGTCGCTCCCATGATGAGTGCAAGTAAAATTAAGCGAGAAAAGCGGAGGTGTTGTTTGAAAAAGATGCTGACAAGGGCAATGCCCGGTACCACAAAGAAGGCAATGCCAGTTGTCTTGGTTGCCACGGCGATACCAATAGCCAGACCAAGAATAAAACTTAATTTAAAAGAATGCTTCTCATAAAAAATAAGAGAAAGAAAACTGATTAAGACAATCAAAAACGTGAGGAGATTTTCGGTTGTACTATAATGCGCCGTTTGGATTGAAGAGACGCAGAGCGCGTAAAAGAGACAACTCAAAAACGCGACGTTTTTACTAAAAAGTTTTTTAGCCAAGAAAAAGAGAGGGAAAATTGTCATGACCGAGAAAAAAGCCGAATAGCTCCTCCCAATAAGATTTATCCAGGCCCAATCATGCGCAAGAGATGGATTGTGTAGAAGAGTACCAACTGCATCGGCGCTACATTTATACAGATAAATTAAAAAGCCCCCATAGGCATAAAACTTTGGATCCATTTGCGAAAATAATGTCAAGTTAGAGACTGCATTAGCAATATTTCGCTCATCGGGGTGAAAGAGGAGACCTTGGTCCCAATTAAGATTATAAAAGCGAAAAAAAGCTGCTAAAAGAAAAATTCCTCCGAGAACTAATTTAGTTTTGAGATCCAAAAGATGAGTGTGTTTCTTCATAAACAATTAACCTTAAGAAATAGAGACTAGCTTTGCAACCTTCTCACCCAACTCAACAGCATAATTAGTCCCTCGATCCCAGGGGTAAACCTGCTCGATATTGGCTAAGAAAACATGCGGAAAAGGAGTAGTAAAGGGAGGAATGAGCTTGGAATAATGAGTAGGGACAATTGGTTGGCCAAAGGGAGTACGAAACAGTTCATAATCAATAATTGTTCCAGCGTAGGTTGGATTGATTTGCCTGAGGATAGGATCATATTTTTTTAGTAGGTCTTTTTTGCTCAGAGAGAACTCTTTATTTGTAGCTTCTAGATAGTTGCCTAGGTAGACAAGATGTTCGTTATGATAATGGGCTCTATCCATCAGATTGGTATGCTCTACAACTACCATCACGGGAGAATTTTTCTCACAAATGCTAAGCCAATAGGTTCCATCAGTCATGAGAGGTTTGGTGAGTCGGAGGATCATATTTGCTGCCCCGAGACCTCGAAGCCTTACGAGTTTATGCTGATAACTCTCAGGCAGGGTGGGTGCAATTTTAAGAAAAAGAAAAGATGGAAGAGTAACTAGACAGCGGTCAAATTCGTAGGTCATTTTTTTGCCCTTGAGGTGTTCAACTTCTATCGTTACTTTTTCATCATCAGTAAGTACTAGCGTCTCTGTTTGATAACAAATACGTCCCCCTTTTTGGATAATGATCTCTGCTAACTTTTGGGCGAAACGGAGAAATCCACCCTGAGGGTAAGCAAGTGAGGGCGTGCGTTTATTAATTCTTGTCCAAAACCAGACTAAAGATATTTCTTCTGCATACTTTCCCATTTTGTTGCGTAATTGAGGTTCCCATAACAGTGAAAAAGCTTTTTTCCCCATCGTCTTTGTAAGGAATTGAATAGCATTGATTTTTTCAAGCGGACGCCAGAAAGGATTAAAACGCAAAAATGCCAAAACAGCACTCATTCGAAGTCGGTCGATAAGAGGCAGTTTGGGAAAACTAAGCAGGGCGAGGGGAGAGTCAAGCTGGTAACTTTTCCCTTGAACAAAAACAGATGTCTTAGGTCGTTTGAAAATGACAGGAAAGTTAATCTCTTTGGCAAGTTCTAAAACATGGTTATCACTCGTGAACCAATGATGGTAGTGTTTCTCTAGCGTCCAGTCCCAGCCTTTTTCTTGATAGCCAATCGCAAGTCCTCCGGGAGACGCATCTTTTTCAAAAACAGTTACTTCGTGACCTTCTTTTTGTAATGTATAAGCTGCGCTTAAACCAGTAAATCCGGCTCCAATAATGGCTACTTTCATAGAGAATTATTTCTCGATAGGAAAAGAAGTGTTGCTCCTGCTCCAATCATAATGAAGGCTATTATACCTGAGAGCAGTTCAACAGAGCTACCCGGTGATTCTTCAAGCGGCGCAAGGCTTTGCGTCAGAATCCCGGTAGGTGGAAATTGAGTGGGCGTGGCAGTTGGCTCCAAGGTTGGGGTGGGTGTGGCTGTAGTGCTCGGCGTGAGAGTCGGGCTGAGGGTCTCTGTCGGACTAGGAAGTGGCGTGACTGTCGGCGTGGGCGAGAGCGTGGGGGTTGGGCTGTTTGTTGGTGAAACAGATGGCTCAACGAACTGACTTCCTGCAGCATAGACAGTAAAGGATTGGGTGATCGTTTGCAGAACACCTTTGCTATCTTTGGTTTTGATGGTGATGGTGTGTTGGCCCGGAGCCAGCTTGGTAGTAGGGCGGTAAGACCACGAACCATTTGTATTGGCTGTAACGGTTGAGCTGATGGGCGCGTCAGAATGAATCTCAATTTCAACAGAGGAACCCGGAACTGCTGTCCCTTGGAATTCTGGTTGTTGGTCTTTAAAAAGTTCATCTTTGTTAGGCGTAATGATATCAGGATGCGGGCTCGCCTCAGTGGCGCTAAAAGAGGGGAACGATGAAGTATCTGCTGAAGTTGAAGCAACAGGGATTGGCGAAATAGGAGCAGTAAAGTCATAGGCATTTCCTAAAATGATAGGTGGCACTGGGCTAATTTGGCTAGCAAGGACAGAAATAGTTGCTTTGTTAGTAGCGCTCTCTGCTAACAGTTTGATTATAGATTGGGGAGTAAGACTAACATAGGATGAGAAGTCTTTTGTCCGTAGAGCATTCAGTGGCATGACAAATGTTCCATCAGATTTGGTCAAGACAGAGAGCGTCTGAGCGTTATCACTGACCAAATAGACAACAATATTTCCATCCTTGTTGCCATTTGGATAGGCAACATTCCCAATGATTGGCTGTTGTTGGGTAGGTGATTGGTCAAGAGGAGGGAGAGTCGTCACAGTAAAAGGGACTGAATTATTAAGGAAGGTCTTATTTGCAGAGATGATGCTGAAATAGTAGATTTGTTTTGGTTGTAAATTATTGAGTGTAATATGGTGAATTGAGTAGGCTTGGGGATTTCCTGCTGCCTGATCCCGATCATCAAGCGCTACTTTCCCCTCTTGAGGTGTCGTTCCATAGGTAAGGCTGCCTAGAACAGCAGTCTGGGTAATGTAGGAGACGCTGAATGACGTATCAGTCAAATTAGTTATTCGGATCTCCTCAGGAGTATAGGTAGGTGATGCTTTCGTTATAAAAAAAACATTATGATTGATTGCCCAATTGACAGTCACCATGCCTCCCACAAGAAGGATAAGCCCCAAAAGGGTAGGAATACGTTTATACCAAAGTGAGTTTCTCATATTATGGCGAACTGAGCTCTGCTTGACTGGATGCTTGTTGAACTGGAGAGATGCTTGGCGTTATTTGAGCACTTCCAGAAGAAGTTGTCTCTGTACTTCCTGTAGAAATTTCCAGAGTTGGACTGATAATGACTCGTTTTTTAAGCAGAGAAAATACTGACATATCAAATGTGGGCGCGATGGGATTAATTGCCACAGCTTGGGTTTGGGAGATAGTTGAGTTAATTGAATGGTTGTAGATACCCAAAATAATCCAAATGAGAATGAGAATGGTTGAGGGAATGAGAATGATAAGAAAGTTTTTCTGCTGTTCAGGTTTCATAGTTATGGTCGATAATATGCTTGTGCTTGAATACTGAGACGATAATTAAGTGTATCGAGTTCAGTCGGTACAGATAAAGATAGTGATGAGATGGTAACGATACGATCAAAATCAACCAGTGAATTATAAAATTTGGTAAACGACTGGATATTTCCCCGAACTCCAATATTGAGAGAAATTGGCTCTAAGGTGTTTTGAGCTTGCGCTGAAGAAGCAATTTGCGTCGACTGTATCTGCAGTTGATCAAGGATAACTGAAGAGTTGGTAGCTAAAGTTCGTATCTGTCCAGACAACTTCCCCACCTCTGATGTCTGAGGTACAGCATTGTAAAGATAGGGAAGCTGTGGTGAGAGAGTATTATTATACGAATTTTGTAGACGAGTGAGATTGGAGATCTTGGTATCCAACTCGGTCACGACAAACGTACTGTCAGCTAATGTTTTTCGCAAACCGACAATAGTGTTGATCGTGGGGCTGATTGCGAAGATACCAAAGAATGAGATTGCCAGTAAGGTCAGGATGACTGCAGCATATGACTGTATTTTCTCCTCATGGAAATTAGGTAAAGCACGGAGATAGGTCAAATATTTTTCCTTTGGAAGATTATGCAAAAATGTCAGATTTGCTTTCATTGACTACCTCCTGGGGTAGGAGTAGGGCTTACTCCCGATATTTT
>DASZRR010000145.1:0-8908 GCA_035549055.1 Patescibacteria group bacterium
TTTCAACTAACTCTCCATAAGGTCCCTTATACCCCCTTTACGATTGGTTATCTACCCAAAGGAAACCTCCCCGACACGTTACTTATTAACGAGTTACGCTCTATTGCAAAAGATGAACACTGCATTTTCATCCAGCTTGAACCAAATGTTATAGAAAAAGAGCTGTCAGATACTCAAAAAAGTCTCAAATCTCGTGCTTTGCGGAGAGCTACCCACCCACTCTTTACTCGATATACTTTTGTCCTTGATCTTTCCCGTTCTGAAGATGAGCTTCTGAAAAGCTTTCATCCTAAAACTCGCTACAACATCAAAGTTGCGCAAAAACACAATGTTACGGTGACTGAAAAAAATAGCGATGAAGCATTCAAAACCTACCTTGCGCTTACTGAAGAGACAACCAAACGCCAACGCTTTTATGCTCATTCTGCTCACTATCATCGGATGCAATGGGAGGTCTTACCTCATACTACACAACCTCTAACTCTCTCTTCGCATCTTCTTTTGGCCAATTACAATATGAAGACGCTTGCAGCCTGGATTCTTTTTGTTTTTAAAGATACACTCTATTATCCATATGGAGCATCAAGTAACGAACACCGAGAAACCATGGCATCGACCCTGATGATGTGGGAAGCAATTAAATTTGGTAAACGTCTTGGACTTCAAAAATTTGACATGTGGGGAGCTTTAGGCCCGGAACCAGATCAACTTGATAGCTGGTATGGCTTTCATCGTTTTAAACAAGGTTTTAGCCCACATCACGTTACTTTTATGGGAAGTTATGACCTGGTTATTAACCCCCTCCTCTATCATAGCTATGTTATCAGCGATAAAATCCGCTGGCTTTACCTCAAGATCATAAAATAGCTATGTTCATATCCCTGACTGCCTGGCTTAATAAACTGAATACGCTCTATCTCTGTTCACTTCTTGTTTTGATTACCTCACTTTGTTATCTGAATACCCTCAATAACGGCTTATTTTTTGATGATGAACAATTCATCTACAACAATCAGGCAGTAAAGACTTTCAGTCTAGCAGGTTTTTTTGGACAAAGCCTTGTCTCAGAAGGTGGAAAAATCAGTAACTACTATCGTCCCATTCTTTTCTTGGGGTATGGTATGGAGTACTCATTATTTGGTCCTGTTGGCTTTATTTATCATCTGGACAGCTTTTTACTCCACGCTGCGGGTGGCGTTGTTCTTTTCTTGCTTCTGAAAAAACTTTTCGCTAAAAAGACATTAGCATTTACTACTTCACTGCTTTTCCTCATCCATCCAATTCAGACTGAAGCTGTTGCTTATGCCTCAGGAAGAGGAGATCCTTTATCATTTTTTTTCTCTCTGTTAACACTCTATTTTTCTTTGACAAAAGAAAAAAAACATCAGATCTTAGCCTGGACTTTCCTCGTCCTGGCATTATTATCCAAAGAAGTGACGCTCATGCTCCCGGGACTTATTTTCCTGGTCCAGCTTTTTAGTAAGAAATCGTTGACCAAACACACCATTTATCAAAGTCTCAAAACCACACTGCCATTTGCTGTGATAACTCTTATCTATTTTATTTTACGTCTGACAGTTCTTAACTTTGCCAATACACTAAATTTTTATCAAGCAACTAACATCTACTCTTCAAGTCTTTTTGTCAGATTAAATACATTTTTCCACCTATTTCCGAGTTATCTACAACTTCTCATTTTCCCCAAAACTCTTTTTATGGAGCGGGATTCAGGCATAGTGATTCAAACATTACCAACAGTTCTGTCTGTCATAAGCTTTGTTGGTTGTCTTGGAGCAGTCGGAGCCGCAATTCTGCTGAGGAAAAAATATCCGATTCTTCTTTTTGCAATACAGTGGGTTGTGATCAGCTTTATTCCAACGAGTGGTATTCTGCCAATCAACGGCATTTTCTATGAACATTTTCTCTATTATCCTTCTGTTGGGTTTTTCCTTTTGGCAGTATATGGCTTTTTTCTTCTTTATGAACACTCTTCAGCGACTATTCGTCTTGTTCTCGGAGTCAGCCTGTGCGCTGTTATTCTAATCCTGAGTATCAGAACAATTATCCGTAATAATGACTGGCATGATCCCATTACATTTTATCGACAACTCCTTTCCCATGTACAAAGTCCCCGCGCCTATACCAATCTGGCCATGACTTATGCAGATAGGGGAGATAATACAGATGCAATCACTGCTTATCAAAGAGCAATCGCCCTCAGTGATACCTACCCTGAAACGCATTATGACCTGGGCAATTCATACGCAGCTATGAGTCAAGTTAAGCAAGCAGAGAGCGAGTATAAAAAAGCCCTAGCAATTGATCCATCATTTTATCTCTCCTATATCAAACTTTATAGCCTTTATAAACAAACAAATGATCTCCCAGGACTTTCCTGGATTGAACATGAGTTAACCAATCTCGGACAGAAAAATTCTCAGTATTTGCAACTTTTACAACAACTAAAGAGTCACTAACTATGCCTAAACTAAAACTCTGGCTTCCATTTATGCTTATTGCGGGTGTGTTTCTCGCAATTAAATTGCATTCACTAAGTATTCGCGCATCCGATACAAATATTTACTGGTACACTGCCAAAGAAATCTTGGAGGGAAAAACTCTCTACAAAGACATTTTCTTTACCAATTTTCCGATTATTCCCTATGTTGCATCTCTTTATTATCTTCTTTCAGGAGGCAATCTGCTTTTTTATTACTTTACGGCAGCACTTGAATCAGTCACAACGGGAGCTATCCTGTATTGGATTGTTGTCAAACAAAGTTCATCTCAATTACTGGCTGGCTGCACAGCAATGCTCTATCTTTTTTCTTTTATGCTTCTCTCAACCTCTGATCATCAGACAGGTGTTTTTCTCGCAGCGCTTTTTGTCATTGCTAGCTATGCCAGTTTTTTCCAAAAAAAATATATCCTCATGGGAGTATTGACAGCACTTGCCCTCTTAACCAAAGCCTATACTTTACCTTTACTGCTTACCTATATCGTTATCCTCTTTCTCGAAAACCGAAAAGCCCTTGGCAAATTTCTAGTAGCTTTTTCTACTTCAACGTTTGTTGTTCTTTTGCCTTCTTTTCTCTTTGCGGGCAAAGATTTATGGCATGATGTCTTTGCCTATTCTCTTACCCGTTCACAGGGAGTAAGCAAAATAGGCATTGTCTGGTTTGCTCTCCAACATGATTTTCTTCTCGTGGGCCTGCTTTTTCTGGCTATCATCATGCTAAAACGGCAAAAAACTCTTGGAATTTTCTCCCTCCTGAGCCTGCTTTTTTTTATTTTTTACAAAGATATTTATTATCTTTACCTTAATGTCACACTCCCTCTTATCTGCTTAGTCCTCCCTCAAGCCGTTACGCAGCTTAAAAAATATGTTTCAATCAATAAGTTCATGGTCCCAACTATTCTTCTTTTGTTTATTAGCTATAATCTTTGGACGTATCTGGTTCATTACACTACGCTACAGAATCTTCCCCTTTCTTCATTGACAACAGAAATTTCCACAATTGATCCACCCGTTCTCTATGGTGTCAACGGAATTGCTCCTGCACTTGCTTTCCTTACACGCAAACCACTTCTTAACAGTATTGTTGACACCAATGACAATATCTTTCGCAAGGGTTTTCTCAATGCGACATCGCTGACTGATAGTGCAATAGCACAACACGCACTCGTTATTACTGAGGGGGTGTATTACCCTGAGGCAAATATCAAACAAGATATCCTGACTGATATTGTCAATTCCAAACGTCTTACTTCTCAATGCAAACTGGACAGACGTTTTCCTTTCTATTCAGAAGGAGTTATCAACGAGATCGTTTTTTTTCGCTGTTAGGATGGGAGAGAGTATAGAGCAGTAGATTATTCTTTGCATCTATTTTATCTGGCTTGAGGTAGTCAATGGGATAAACAAAACTTATGATGCGTGTTCCGGGCTTAAGCTCTTGATAAAATTTGTGTTCTAGCCTTTTGAGAGCTTTGGGAATGAGATAAACAACAACTACTGTCGCTTCTGAAATATTTTCTTTGAATAAATCGTTCCTTTTTATTTTTAGGTGATGACGTAATCCATGCAGCCAAATTCTGATTTTGGCAATCCAGGCCCGTGATGGGTCAATCTCAATTCCTACACCCCTGGCTCCTACCATCGTTGCGGCTGTGATAAGGGCTGTGCCATCTCCACAGCCAAGATCATACACCACATCATCTGAGGTGATCTTTGCCAATTCCACAATTGCCTTAGCTACTTTGGCGTTGGTTCTCCACCAGGGTGACCAAGGACTATCAGGTGGCCAAACCATCGAAAGGAGAAAAAACAAAAGGCACAGCGTGACAACTACGATAACAAATAACAACATAAAATTAGTATACCGAATTTAGAGGATGGCCACCACTTTGCCGATAATTAATTTTTTTTCAATGAGACCAAACTGTCGACTATCGCTACTTTTCTCTTTGTTATCCCCCTCAACAACATATCCATCATCTTTTATTTGAGTTATCCGCTTTAGTATGACCAGATTTTTTTGGGGGTGGCGGAGGGCAATGACATCACCAACACGAATACCAGACAGACGATTAACCAGAACCTTAGTACCTTTTCTTATGGCCGGCTCCATGCTCTCTCCATGAACTAGATAAAGACGAAAGGGGATAAAGTTAGTGAGAGAGTAAGGAAGAGTCACTATGCTTTCTTCGAGGCAGCAAACATCTCAGCAATTTCGTCGACTGCTTTGACGAGAGACTCCGCAGTCTCCAGACTAACTTCTTGCTTGGCTTTGGAGCAGAGTTTAGTCGCTTTCCAGAAGGTATCATGAAGATTTGGGAATTTACTTAGATGCTCCGGCTTGAAATAATCAGTCCACAAGATAAGTAACTCTTCTTTACATTTTCGCGCATGCTCTTCTTTAGTCAGAACACAACGAATTAGCTTATTACGATCGTTCATCGTCTTATCAGGCTTATCAAGTTCTATAAGAAGCTGGGTCATTTTAACAACTGTGGCTGCTGCAATTTGGGCTGGCTTTGGATCATAAATACCACAGGGGACATCACAATGGGCATAGATTGGAGAGACAGGAAGAAAAAAAGCAAAAAATCGATAAACCAGTTGTCCCATCACCTATACCATACATCCCAAACCTTGCTTTGTCAAGCAAATCAACCCGCAATAAAATCATAAATAAGACTGCCGTCGCCGTTCAGCTCATTGCGGATAAACTCTTCAACACGGGCGTCGTTAGGGGATATCCTCCCTTGATTGATAGCCGCCCGCATAGCATTGAGCCGAGCAGCTAGCTCTCTTGCCTCAGCCTGAGGAGAAGTGAGATCGCCAAGATAATATTGATACTTGTCGGGAAGAAAACTCGCAACATACTTTCCGTCTGAATCAGCAACTTGTTGGACCATATTATTTTTGGTAGTAATTTGCAGATTATTTCTTTGGTCCCGAGGAAGAAAAAGCGGAGGATGATGAAGCGTTATATGGACTTTATGTCCGCTCTCAGAAACAGCAGTCTCAGTTGTCTGATGGTCAGCATTTGCTTTGCTGAGAAAAAGCGTATCATAGTCAGTCATACGACCAAACGCATCATCCAACCCTGCGGCAGTATGCCCTGACTTCTCTGTCGCTAACTCCAATGCATGGGAAATTAATGTTTCTTCTTCCTTCGCAGTCGCTGCGGTAATTTTTTCTCCGATTGTTATTTCTCCATGAAGAGGAATATCTACACTGACGTGTTCCTCATCTTGATTCTCCTTACGCAGAATATAGCGAGGAGTATTTCGTAACGTCTGCAGAACAAAGTCATCCCCTTTGACTGCATACCCTGAGACAAAAACATCCGCTACATCACTAGCATAAGGAAAAGGGACATCGAGATGACGCGCCACAAATTCCTGCGGACCTGTCATATCGCCTAGATACAGACTCGCCTGGGCAAAGCCTTTAGTCTGCAACAAAGGGACGACGTAACTCTGCCCAGCAATCTCAATTGCAAAAACATTAAGCCGGGTGCGGGGATCTTCTTGACCAGACAACATAAGATAGTTAGGCAATGTGGGATGTCCATGAAAAATTCCTTGGATAAGATGACTATCTTGGAAGAGAATATCCATCCCTTGCTCAACTTTCATAAGCGAAGCCAGTAGGTCACGCTCTCGTTGGGGACTGACCTCGGGATAGCCTAATCGATAATCATCAATATCCTGATAGGCATTCTCGTGAGAGTGAGTGAGCAGTCTGTCAGCTCCCATACCTCCTGTAAAGATAAGCGCTCCTCCACCAAGCAGAGCTCCCTGACGGACAAACTTGCGCCTCGTAGTCAGACTATCTAATTCAGACCGAACAGCCATAATAAGAGGCAGAATGGGGGTAGTATAGCAAATTACTGAAGAGAGAACCTGACAGCCAGACGATCCGCTCGTTCATTATTGGGGTCTCCTGCGTGGCCCAACACTTTTTGATAATCAACCTGCAGATCGTTTTTTGCTACAACCTCATGGATGCGTTGGAAGATATCTCTATTCTCTTTGACTTTAGCCGGGTCTTTGGCAACACCATGAAGCGTAATTTGACTGTCAGTATGGAGACGAATGTTTTTGTAGCCCTTATCCGCGGCCCATTTGAGAGCATGAAAAATTGCTAAAGCTTCACCGCGGTTATTAGTCTGTTTGCCATCAACTCGACCTGCTTCTTCATACTCTCCCGCGACAAATGCCCAGGCCGCCTTTGCATTATCCCGTCCATTATTACTTGATGCGCCATCGGTCCAGATCTCGATATCAACATCACGAGGCGCAATAACAGTATGAGAAGTAAATAAGTCGAAGTTATGATTGATAATTTTAAACTCATCATCAAAATAATTTCTTTTACAAATAGGGCAGAAGTAATACGCAGTATAATAATATTTTTTCTTGAGTTGTTCTGCTGAGCGGCGCGTTTGTTTGAGAATGAGAGGGGTTTTATCAACTTTACAAGTGTGTATCTGAACCATATTCGCTACTCTATAACAATCTTCCCGTCTTTGACAAGAGGAGTAATCGTATCTCCTGGTTTGATTGAGCCTTCAATCAGTCTCAAAGCTATCTCGTCAACCAATTTCTCCTCTATCAAGCGTCTCAACGGACGAGCTCCAAAGACAGGATCATAGCCTTCCTCGGCAAAATAATCCGTAACGTTATCTGATATGACAAGCGTAATATCATGCTCGGCCATTCTCACTTTGACTTGCTCTAGCTGTCCACGAGCAATTTCCATTACCTCTTTTGCCCCAAGGGAATTATAAATTACTACAGAATCCAATCTATTGAGAAACTCGGGTTTGAAATAACTCTGAAGCACTTCCCAGACTTTATCTCTCAGTTCGTCTTTTTTCTTCCCTGCGTTTTCCTGAATGACATCACTGGCCAAATTGCTCGTCATAATAATGATAGTGTTTTTGAAATCAACAGGTATTCCCTTGCTATCGGTGAGTCTCCCCTCATCAAAAAGCTGCAAAAAGAGATTAAAAACTTGTGGATGCGCTTTTTCAATTTCATCCAGCAAAATAACTGAGTAAGGCTTGCGCCTGACGGCCTCGGTCAGCTGTCCACCTTCTTCATAGCCCACATACCCAGGAGGCGCACCAATCAGACGTGCAACGCTGTGACTTTCTTGATACTCTGTCATATCAATTCTGATAATCGCGTGCGGATCATTAAATAAAATAGTTGCTAAGGCTTTGGCAGTTTCTGTCTTACCAACTCCCGTTGGGCCCAAAAAAAGAAAAGAACCAATGGGTCGATTTTTTGGTCCCAAGCCTGAACGAGATCTACGAATTGCTCGCGCCACGGCACTGACTGCCTCATCTTGACCAATGACCATCTGGCTCAACTCTTCTTCAAGATTAACCAGCCGTTCTGCCTCTGTTGAGAGCATTTTGTTAGATGGAATACCAGTCCAGCGACTGACGACTTTAGCGATATCATTTTCATCAACTTCCTCTCGCAGGACTCGCTCAGATTCCGGGATCTTAAGCCACTCTTCAGTAAGTGTGGTCAGCTGTTTTTCCAAATCAGGAAGTTGACCAAATTTGATCTCAGCTGCTTTTTGCAAATCAACGTCTCGCTCTGCTTTGTCTAGTTCAATACGCAAACCATCAATTTTGGCGCGCATGTCTTGAATCCGTTTGATAATTTCTTTTTGTTCCTTCCACCGTCTTTCCAGCGTTCCTGCTTCATTTTTGAGAACCGCAAGTTCTTTTTCTGCTTGCTCTTTTCGGTTTTTCGCAATTTCACTTTTTTCTTTTTTTAAAGCAGCTAGCTCAATCTCAAGCTGCGTACTTTTACGCTTGAGTGTATCGAGTTCTGCTGGCATACTTTCAGTCTCAATTTTAATTGCAGCCGCAGCTTCATCGATCAAATCAATTGCCTTATCGGGCAAAAAGCGCTGGGGGATATACTGAGCAGATAATCTTGCTGCCGCAATGATGGCATCATCGGTGATCCTGATTCCATGATGGAGCTCATACTTCTCTTTAATGCCCCGGAGGATGGAAATCGTATCTTCAACGGTTGGCTCATCAACCGTCACCGGCTGAAAACGGCGAGCGAGCGCTGGATCTTTCTCAATATACTTGCGATACTCACCAATAGTCGTTGCACCAATCATTCGGAGAGTACCACGAGCCAAAGAAGGCTTGAGAATATTTGCTGCATCAACTGATCCTTCGGCTGCTCCTCCACCTACCAATGTATGCAGCTCATCGATGAAAATAACATATTTACCCTCTCCCTCTTCAACTCCCTTAATCACACCTTTTAGGCGTTCCTCAAACTCGCCTCTGAATTTAGCACCAGCTAATAACTGAGCAAAATCTAAAACCAAAAGTTCTTTATCTTTAAGAGTCATGGG
>DASZRR010000146.1:0-5739 GCA_035549055.1 Patescibacteria group bacterium
TCAGGAACAGTTGGACCAGTCTTATAGTCAATAATCTCAAGCCTTCCGTCTGAGAGTCGATCAATTCTATCAATCCGTCCGCCGACTTTTAATTTTCTTTGCCGATCGGCAGGTAGATTTAGCCAAAAATTAAAGGGAACTTCAATAGCTACTGTTTCAGGCGGGATTTGCAACGTATCCTCAGCAACTCTGAGAAGCATATTTTTTGCTTGTTCAAAAGCTTGCGTCTCATGATGTTTGCTCAGATATCCTGCCTTGATCCAGTTTTTAGCAAGCATCTGAAGGATAATTTCTCCTTTGATCTTTGGATCAGCTTTGAATGCGAGAAAAAAATCTTTTAGAGTACTATGAACGCTCACACCATAACTGAGGGCAGGTGAAGGGGGAGTTGGAACGTTAAGCAGGTAGCGAAGTTTGTAGTGAAGAGGGCAAGTATCAAAGGTTTGTATTTGTGAATAGGAAATATAGGTAATTGGTGGAATAGAAGAGGTGTGTATCTCAGGTGTTGCAGGATCGTTTTTGATATGGTTAGTATTGAACATATCAAGAAGCGAGAGTTGCTGACCTTGTTGCGTTAGGAGATGTTTCTTAAATACACTTTGTAGTGCTTCTTCACCAAGTGCCTCTGCAATAAAGGGAGATAATTTTCTTTCTCTTTTTCCTTCACCGTAAAATTTAGCTGCACTAAGGATCAACCTATCTTTAGCTCTTGTCATAGCTACATAAAAAAGCCTGCGCTCCTCTTCAAGATTTGCATCTCCTGTCGGTAGTTCTTCTCTGATAATATCTTGGGGAACAGGAATTTGTTCTTTGCGATCACGACTGGGAAAGCGCTGTGTTACTACATTGACGACAAAGACCACAGGGAATTCCAGCCCTTTACTGGAGTGAACAGTCATGATATTAACAGCATTGGTTGCATTGAGGTCAATTTCTGCTGCCATAGGACTCTCACCTAATTCCATTGCTAATTCTATCCAATCAACCACAGCAAAGACTGAAGCATCTTCCCGGTTGGTAGCAAAGCTTTGCAATTTATCAAATAGTTTTGCGACGTTAAGTGCTTGTCGCTCAGTTTTGGCGCTTTGGGGATCTAAGTAATATCCTAAAAGCCCTGAGTCCTCAAAAAAATAATAGAGAATTTGTCCTGCTGGTTCGCTTGCTAGCAACGCCAGATGTTTTTTGATGATTTCTTCGATTCGTTTAATTTTGAGTAATCCCTCTGTGGTAAGTCCGGCAGTATCTGCTTGTTCAACTGCCTCAAATAGGCTTGAGTTATTTTTTTTGACCATATTTAGAAGCGCAGCAATATCACGTGCCTCTAGTGCAAAAATTGGCATTGTTAGTACTCGATAGAAGGAAGTATTGTCATCGGTGTTAGCGAGAATTTTAAGATAGGCGATAAGATCTTTAATTTCGTCTTGTTCAAGAAGGTGACTTGGTCCTAAAAATTGGGAGGGAATTTTGGCTCGTTCTAGTGCTCTTTGGAAAGGCATTGCATGATCATTGGCACGTACCAAAATTGCAAAATCGTGATAGGCACGATTGTTTTTTTTAATTTCCTCTTTTATTACTTTGACAACTTGTTCAGCCTCATCCTCGGCCCTGTCTGCATACAAAAATTCAATTGCCTCTCCTGTTGTGATTCTAGTGGCTGTTAGTTTTTTGTTAATCCCTTCTTTTGCCTCAAGACGGTCTGGATTATTGTGCTGGATCATCTGATAGGCACTATCAAGTATGGTTTGGGTTGAACGATAATTTTGTGTGAGCGTTACGATTTTTGCTTTAGGGAAATGCGAACGGAACTGAAGCATATTAGCAAGAGCAGCCCCTCTCCAGCGATAGATACTCTGGTCATCATCTCCGACAACAGTAATATTTTGCTTATCTCCTGATAATAGAATAGCCATTTCATTTTGAGCGTAATTAGTGTCTTGGAATTCATCGACTAGAATGTACTTAAATTGGTTTTGATATTGCTTCAAAATATTTTTTCTTGTACGAAAAAGCTTAAGCACATTACTAATAAGATCTGAGAAATCCATAACTCCTTTCTCAGCTTTCAACTTCTCATAGAGTGCAAAGGCGTTCGCAAGCTCTGTTGTCTTCTTTAGTTCCTCCTCATCTGTCTCAGGCTTTTCTTTTAATTTTTCTGCATACTCAAGATATCGCTGAGGACCGATATCATCGTCTTTGAGCCGACTAAAATGAGTAAGCATACCCTGTAAAAATTTCATAGGGTTCCCCATTGGACGGAAATACTCAAGCTTAAACTGAAAAAGGTTTTTGCGCAAAAAAATGATTGCTTCGGCCTCAGTCATCAATTCATAGCCGGGATCAAGGCCGATGTGGATTGCCTCGGCGCGAAGAATTCGATCACAAAAAGCATGGAAAGTCTCAATCCATAAATTAGAGTAGCCATAGGGGAGAATCTCATCCACGCGAGTCTCCATTTCACTGGCTGCTTTCTCAGTAAAGGTCAGAGCAAGGATGTTTTCAGGGTTAATTTTTTTTTCTAAGATGAGATGTTCGATGCGCTTGGTGACAACAGTTGTTTTGCCGGTGCCAGCTCCAGCAATAATGAGAAGGGGACCCTCTCCATGGGTAACTGCTGCTAACTGTTCTGAGTTGAGGTTTGAGGTCTCGGGCATGGTGGTTATTGTAGCACAGGACGTGTAATCTTGTTTGGTTGAAAAGACTTTGCTATTATCCTTGCATGCCAGACCAACCAGGTGAACATTTTTTAACATTCTTGCGAAAAGAACAAATTACCCACGATACCTATTCTTTTTTTTTCACTCGTCCACTGCAATCATTTGATTTTTTGCCAGGTCAATATATAAAAATGTTTTTAGATTTGCCAAAGGATGATCCTCGGGGACGAAACCGGTCATTTTCGATTTGTTCAAGCCCTGAGCAAAAAGATGTTTTAATGATTACGACAAAAGAGAGTGAGTCAAAAAGTATTTTCAAACAGACTCTCTATCAACTCAGATCAGGAGACAACGTCAGATTTTTTGGTCCGCTTGGCAGATTTGTTTTGCCAGAGCAGAGTGATAAACCACTAGTTTTATTGGCTGGAGGAATTGGCATTACGCCTTTTCACAGTATGCTTCTTCACGCGGCTTCAGTGAATTATCAAAGAGAAATTTTTCTTTTTAATTCATATCATAGTGTAGAGGAAATTGTTTTTTACGAAGAGTTAAAAAACCTGTCACAAAATCATCGGGGTATAAATGTTATTTTTACTGTTTCAAATCCTGATCGTAGTTGGAAAGGTGAGACAGGAAGGATTTCTGGGGAAATGATCAAAAAATATGTGAGTAATTTTATGGATGCTGAGTACATGCTTTGCGGTCCAACTGAGATGGTTGTCTCGATGCTTGCTATACTTGATGAAATGAAGATTTTGGATGAACATATTCAAGAGGAAATGTTTACGGGGTATTAATATATGAAACTCATTTGTCTAAATATCTGGGGAGGAAAAGTTTACAAGCCGTTTATTGATTTCGTCAATGATTGGAAGAATAAAGTAGATATTTTATGTTTACAAGAGGTTTTTGACGGTGCAGAAGTAGATTCAAGTCGAATTATGCACGATGCGGTGCTTGATATTTATACTCAACTAAAAGTAGCTTTACCCAATTACAATAGTTTGTTTGATGAGTGTCAGGATAAAGAAGAAGGCTTGGCCATATTTTTTAGGAGAGATATTCAGATTAAAGATTTTGGAGAGACCTTTGTCTACCGATCAAAAAATGCCATGATTAATCACGATGCAAGAACAATGGGGAGAAATATGCAATATCTTGAGATAGTAAATCGTGGAGAAAAATATACAATCATGAATTTCCATGGGCTTTGGAATGGTCAGGGGAAGACAGATACTCCTGAGAGAACTCTCCAATCAGAAAATATCAAAAAATTTTTAGATCAGATTTCAGAACCAAAAATTCTTTGTGGAGATTTTAATTTGGAACCAAATACGAAGAGTTTGGCAATCTTAGAACTGGGCATGAGGAATTTAGTCAAGGAATACAATATTACTTCAACTCGAAGTAGTTACTATACTAAGTTAATTCGTTTTGCAGATTATATTTTGGTGAGTCCAGATATAAAAGTAAAAGAGTTTAGAGTTTTGCCAGATGAGGTTTCGGACCATCTCCCTCTCTATTTGGAGTTTGAGTAATTATCAAGCAAAGTTGTTTGTTTTGCTTCTTCCACAACTTTTTCTTCAAGCGTTTGAGTAGCAGTTAACTTGTTACCAAGCTGGGAAAACCCTGTTGTGACGTTGGCAAATTGGGCGCTGGCGTTGCCTAAATGTTTGCCAAGGATCCCCATATTGTCATTGACTTTGTCATACTCAATCTGAATAGTTCGCAAGAGTCTAAATACCTCTTTGGAGCGGGATTCGATTTTCTTGCCTTCAAATGAGAGTAGAATTGTTTGCAAATGGACATAAAGAGTACTTGGGGAGACCATATAAACCCGGTGTTTTCGTGCATACTCAAGCATGTCAGTCATATTACAAAGCTCATAAAAAACTGATTCACTTGGTACATACATCAAGGCAAAATCCATCGTCCCTTCATCCGGTAGAATATATTTTTTGGCAATGGTATCAATGTGTCGTTTGATATCACGAACAAATTCTTTTTGAGCGTCTTCTTTTTCTTTTGTATCCTCAGTCTTGAGCATTTTTTGATAATTTTCCATAGGGAATTTGCTATCAATTGGGAGAATACCCGCGTCTGTTTTGATCGCCGCATCGACTCTCTCACCTGATTTAAATTGATATTGCAAATGAAAAGAATTCTTTGGGAAAAGTTGAGCAATTAGGTCTTTAAGAATTTCTTCACCAATATTTCCTCGCATTTTGGGGCTTTTGAGAAATTCCTGCAGTTCTTTCATATTACGTCCGATTTCACTCATCTGGCCTACCTCTCTCCCAACGCCGGCTATTACTTGGGCTGCTTTATCCAATCTTTCATTTAACTGTTTGGAGTTTTCCTGAAGAGTCTGTACCATCTGGGTAGAATTTTGTTGCATTGCTTGATTGAGCGTCCTATTCGTGGATTCCAGAGAGACCTGCATTGACTTGAGCCATTCCAAAAGATTTGGGTCTGCAGTTTGCTTGGTTAATTTATTGAGTTTGAAACTAAGAAAAATGATAATGCCGGTAAATCCCAAGAGTAGAATGATGAGGAGAGGCAGTAAATCTTGCATGGTGTGGAGTATTGTAACACAATAGGGCAAGAGTTAATAATACAGCTCTGGGTTGGCATCAATCTCCTGCCAGGGTTTACTCGTGGCAAAAAATCCTGCAGCTGCGATCATCGCGCCATTGTCAGTACAGAATTGTGGAGAGGGGACAAAAAGTGTTGCTTTGTTGGCAAAATGACTCTGGAGCTCCATTAGTAATGTCTGTTTTAATTTTCCGTTGGCCGCGACTCCCCCACCAAGCAGAATTGAGTTAATATTATGCTCCTTAGCAGCTTTGATAGTTTTGTGAACAAGGACATCGATAATTGCCTGTTCAACACTTGCACAAAGATCTACGAGCAAACTCTGATTTTTTTCTGCAAATACTGGATCAGAAAAATCCCAATTATTTTTTCGTACGAGATTGAGGACTGCTGTCTTGAGCCCGCTAAAGCTGAAATCATAGTTAAGACTTCCAATCATTGGTCTGGGAAGAGGATACGTTTGGGGATTGCCATTTTTAGCAAGGCGAGA
>DASZRR010000147.1:0-9636 GCA_035549055.1 Patescibacteria group bacterium
GGACTATTACTGCTTGCACTCCCTGTGTTGCCTGAAGAACTTTTTTGTTTTTTCGGCGTTGGAGTGGGAGTAGGCTGAGATGGTGTGGGTGTAGGCGTAGGTGTAGCCTTCAAATCATCCAGAGTTGGCGCCTGAGGAGCAGAGGGTGCAGTAGGCGCGTCAGGTGTAACTGAAGGATTTGTCGGCTGAGAGGGTGCAGTAGGTGTATCAGGTGTGGAAGGCTGCACTGGCTGATCCTGTGTCGCTGGAGATGGGGTAGGGGTAGTCGCCACATCATCGGCCAAAGCCAGTTGAACAGGCGCCACTTGCATTAGGACAAGCGCCAGGATGACTGCAAAGCTAGTAAATTGTTGTAGTAGTTTTTTCATAAGTTTTTGTTAATTTTAGTTATTAATCATCTTTTGATAAGAGTGTGGGGTGGAGGCGGAAGTGCTCGCACAACACCCCACAGTTCTTATCTCTCAATTAGTGAGACATCAAGTATCCCAAGAGATCGTTCAGATCGAAATCGAAGTGAACATCCATGTGTGGGAACTGAATATCACCACCAGGACCGTAACTATTAACGTTAGCGTTAGTACCGACAGTCACATCAGAGTTAGCATCGCCTGTGACAGCTGATGGATCCCCATTTGGATTACCAGTATTTTCGTTTACGTCATTGTAACCGGTCTTGCCTTTGATATCGTCGAGCTTATTTGTAACGCCAGCATCATTTGTTTGGAATGTGCCTGCATCTTTGCCTTCGTTGAAACCAAAGGAGGCGTCGATGTTGTTACTTGATTCTGCTCCGTTTGTATCGATATCAGCACTGACATCATCGAGGCATGCACAATTTGAGACATCTGCTGCGTTGAAGTTGACATTGTTGTCAACTGACACATCAGCATTTGCGTTACCAGTGTCAACTTTGGCGTTGCCACCAGTATTCTTGTTTGCATCGTTGCCGCCAGTGTTACCATAGACGTCGACTTTATTTGAGACGCCCGCAGAGTTGTCTTGTGAGACAATCATGTTGTTGTCAAAGCCGAGGCCGATATTGTTATCGGAATCTGCACCGTTTTTCATGATGACTGCTGAAATGCCGCCACCCTGACCATCGCTGCCACCGCCAACAACTGCTGTGTTAGCGTCAGCGTTGGTTGTGAGATTCACGGTAGTGTTGGTATCACCAGTGGTGACTGAAACGCCGCCACCAGTGTTTTTGTATGCGTCATTATCCCCAGTATTCGCATGAACGTTGACGTTATTGCCAACGTTTGCTGTATTGTTCTGGAAGACGCCAACAGTATTGTTGCTGTTCAAATCAACAGAGTTGCTTGACTCAGCTCCATTTTTGTCGATAGTGACATTGGTGTCACCATCTCCACATCCGCAACCTTGAACATTCGCAGCATTTTGATTTGCTGAGTTACTGACAGTGACATTGGTCGTTGCATTACCTGTATCGACTTTGACTGTCCCGCCAGTGTTCTTGTCTGCATCATTGCCTCCTGTTGATGAATTAACATCAACGTTGTTGGTAATGTTTGCTGTGTTGTTTTGGACGACTGTTGTGTTGGATGAATGGGTAATATTTGCTGTGTTATTCGAATCAGCACCATTGGTGCTGAGTGTGATCGAAGTAGAAGCAAATGTTAAACCCGCTACTGCCTGGAGTAAGACTGATCCGGTTGCAATAGCTGTAGCAATTCTTGTTTTATATGTTGTCATAATATAAATCACCCCCTCTCTTTTATAAGATTTCTCCAACAAAGTTGGAGAGCACCTCTTTCCGCTTCATCTTGTCTAAGGCCTGAGCTTAGACAAAAAAAACGGAAATCCGCCAATCCTATAAGCAATAGGGTTGTGGGACTTCCGTTTTGGTATAAGCGCTATGCAAATTCATTGTTTCCCTCATTTCAAGGCGATTTGCCATCAAAAAAGCACCACACTTTCCAAAGTGAGGTGCTTCCGTTAACGGTCAGACGCCCTACAAAATATTCGTTTATTTTTCTGTTAAAATTACTATAATAACCTTTTTTGACGTTGTCAAGACCCAATTTTCACAGTCTTTTCAGCGGCAAGAGGTGAGGTTGTTTTCTTGATATTGCGCTCCGTAATTTGTACGACTTTGAAGTTCTGAACGTAGATCTCAACGCTTCCCCAACCGCGAATATGTTTGAGAGCATCTGTTATTTCTTCGAGAAGTTCTTGGCTTATTTGTTTTGTTGAGTAGTCGTTCATAATTCCCTTCTTCTCGATTGGGAGAATAAAGTATTATTTAGTGAAGGTTAAGCTTTATCGTATCTTTTTTGCCATTGAGCTCACCCACATAGAGTGTCAAATTTTTGTCAGAATCACTGATAGGAAAACCTAGGCGTGTGACTTTAGTTGATTGAGGCTGGACCTCAACTGGGTCATTGTGAATATCCGCCGCGATTTTATCTGACGTATTATTCATGCTCAATCGTATATAATCACGAGAGTTAATCTGAATTGTCTTGTTATAGCTGTTAACGATTCGTAAATTGACGATCAAAAATGTTTTCCCGGAGATTGCGACATCTCTTTTACCCTGGACAATAATCTCATCACGTTTCTCAACGCTGTCAATGATATATTTGAATGTACTAACTTGCTTACCATTGGCATCACGCAAAGAGAAGTCGTAATTTTTGTTCACTGTCTCAGAGGCTTTTGGCCCAGGAAGCGAAACCTTTTCAAGAGAATTTGAAGCAGTCGCAGACGTGGTTGTCTGATGTGACTTACGAAGTGAGAAGACAGCCAGAAGGATAAGAATGATGATGACAACTGCAACGGGGATACTAAGTTTTTTTAAGTTTTTACTGGTTTTGGTTGATTGGCGTGTTGCATCCATAAGACTTAACAATAAAAAAGCTCTGCGATTGGGGCAGAGCAGTAATTGACCAGATATTAGCAAGCGAAAAAATTAATGTCAAGAGGTAATTACTAAGTCTTCTAAGACTTAGGCTGAGGATGCTTAAATTTAAAACGATCTTTGTAGGTCAATCCTTGGAGCGCACTCCCTACCGATGCTCCCGTGGCAATTTTAAAAGAAGTAAGATGAACAATATTGTCGTAGAGAACAACAGCTCCAATAATGAAAATAGGCAGATAAAACCAGTGATGGAAGAGAATCACCGAATTTTTGGCACGAAAACCAAAACGGGGAAGTATTTGTATACGGCCGATGTGAAAAGTAGGAAAACGATTAGGTCGAGACTGACCGTTCTTCACCACAGGCGTAGTAAAATACTTTGAGCCGTAGTAACCAGCTAAGAATGTTAGAGCTAAAATAATAAAAGTTTGCATAGCGTTTACCAACGTCTTACATCTCTTTTACAATTCCATCGTAGGAAATCCTTGGATAATTGTCAAGAGTAGCAAGGATGAGTCTGTTTTACTGAAATATTCTGCTAAAAAATCCAGTCGTATGATACAGACGCGCCAAGACCACCTTGTTAACTTTTTTCAGAGTAATTCTTCGTTTTTTGTGTTTTAGCAGAGCCAGCTGGTAGAGATTGATCATGTCCTTGGCCAGGTTTTGAGGGCTAAAATTCTCGTCTACCAACTGCTTTGATTTTTTGCCAAAGGCTTTGCGCTGAGTTGAGTTTTGTAAAAGCTCAAGTACAGAATCAGCAAAAGCCTGAGTCTGAGGAGCCACTTGATAGCCATTTTCTCCGGAAATAATAATATGTTCATAGGCACCGTCTTTAACAACCACAAATGGGAGTCCGGCTGAAGCTGCCTCAAGCATAACGACCCCCTGCGTCTCGGTTCGGGACGCAAAAACAAAAATATCCGCATCAGCATAGGCCAAAGGAATATTTTTCTGCTCTATTTTTCCGGCAAAATGAATCCTATCTGCAGCTTTCAATTTTTGTGCATAATTTTGAATTGTCTGAGCTTCTTCTCCTCCTCCCACGATAACCAGATGAACCTTTGTCTGCTTTTCGGCTACTTTTTCAAATGCTCGCAAGAGAAAAGGAAAATTTTTCTCTCTTCCTAACCTCCCAACACTTAACAAGATAGGAGAATTTGTAGGGATATTGTATGCATCATGCAGAAAACCTCTCTTTGTAGTCTTAAATCTTTCAGCATAGACAAAGTTAGGAATTACCGCAATCGGCTTCTTGACACCATAGGCAATAAGTTCTTTCTTCATTTTGGTAGAAGGGGTTACGACGTAATCTGAGATATTTCCCCAGACACGCATGGCTCGAGCCGCCATATGGGGAGTGATAAGCCTGCCATTGAAAACGTAATGCATATAGCGAGTCAATTCCGTATGAAAAGCCATGACAAAAGGAACACCTTTTACTTTGGCCACCTGGTATCCCAAGAGAGAAAAAAAGCCATTACCGTGAGCGTGGATGATATCAAAATCATGTCTTTGAACTTCTTTCACTAACTTGTGAGGAAGAACAACCGGCATGTGAACTTCAGGTTCTGACGAGACCACTTTGAATGCCTTAAGCCTATAGACATGTGGATCAGTATCAACGTAATCATCAAATTTTGGCGCGAAAATATAAACTGAGTGCCCTAAAGCCCTTAGTTCATGAGTCAAATTATCGATGGAAACAGTTACTCCATTGAGCATAGGGTAATAACTGTCTGTAAAGATGGCTATTTTCATAGATCCATAGTAAATTGTACCTAAAATCAAGAATTTATTCAAATGTCGAGGCTAAGAAGAGAAAAAGCGAGAAGTAAAAAGTTGTAAAGCCATTTTCTGTATCATCCATCCCAAATGGGGAGGGCAGGGAGGTTAGATTTTCCCAGTAAGATTGAACTTCAACAATCTTACTTGCTTCATTACCCAAATACCCGATAGTACGACTCCTGAAACAAAGAAAGGATATTTATTTTTATAGTGTTTGTTATAAAAAATCTTCATCGCGTCCGCTCCAGCTATGAGAACCTTACGCTTGGTAGCTAGATCCACTTTGACTTTGACGCCTTGCTTTTGGGTTTTGCCTTTGGCAGCCCCTTTGTAGTGAGAAATTTTGATACGAGGAACATACATGATTTTGTATCCAAGCTCCCAAATCTTCCAACAAAGATCTATATCCTCGCCATTAAGAAAGTAATCCTCATCATACCAGCCGATCTTATCCATAATTTTCTTGGGGACCATACAGTATGCTCATTCTATGACATCAGCCTCAGATTCCTGATTGGGATCTAGATAGCCGACCCAGTAGCGGGCAAATAATTTAGACGTCGGGAACAAACGATCGAGCTTGGTCATGTGCGTAAAAGCTACCCAGGGAGTAGGGAAAGAACGCCTGGCATCACGATCCAGCGAGCCATCGGTCATTTCGATCTTGCAGGTCATAGCGCCAACATCTTTGTGCTCCTGCATATACTTAATCGATTCAGGAAGTGTGTCTTCAAAAACCATCGTGTCGGCGTTTAGCATGAGGATGTATTCACCTTCACATTTATCCCTCACAATATTGTTGCTCGCTGAAAAACCTATATTCCCGTTGCGGCGATATTTCATATGAGGAAATTCTTTTTTCATCATCTCGTCTGTGTCATCTGAGCCGTTGTCACTGACGATTACCTCAAACGTATACCCGGCCTTTTTCATCGCCGGTCTGGCCTTTTCTAGTGAATGGAGGCAATCCCGCAAAAGATCACGGATATTAAAGGTACTGACAATAATAGAAAGTGTCATATGTTTGTAGTATACAATGCTGAGTTAGAGCTTGCCAAGAGTTGGTTAGGATTTTTTCTTGAGAACCTGTCCGAGGAGTTTGTAAGTCTCCTCCATAGCCTCTTCTGCAGTCATGCCCTGAGACTCTCCAGCTGCTGCAAATGTTTTTGTCGTTATTGATTTGCCTTTGGGATCGACACCAGCGTCGCCTTGTCCCATATCATCATCTGGCAATCCACATCCACAATTAAAACACATTTTTCTTCACCTCCCACACGTAGTATAAACCCTCATACAACAAGAAAAAAGGGGTCAGGGCTGCCAACCCTCATAAGCAAAATAATTGCCATTTTGGGCAACACAGACATGTGGTGTATCCGAACGCATATTGGCAGCATGACCAGGAGAGGAAATCCACATCGCTACGACCTGCGTATAATCTGAGGTCTCGGCGATATTTTCAGTGATGTTGTGATAGGAGGGATAGGGAAGGGTATGATTATTTACTCGCGTGGTAAAGCCATCGTGGTTGAATGAGGATGCTATCTCTTGAGCCCTCACTTTAGCAAAATCACAGGTATAAGAATCCATGCTAACTGAAGACAATCCAAGTGATGATCGATAGTCATTGATTTTTTGCAAAAGATAACTTTGCACAGAATTAACACTTGGCGAAGAGTCTGCCGGTTGGGAAACCACTGTTGGTGTTGGGACTATGGTATTCGTCGGAGTTGGTGGAAGAGGAGTTGGAGTAGCCGTAGGTGAAGGGAAAGGAGTTGCGGTAGCAGTAGGAGTTGGGGTAGGAGTTAAAATATGTTGGACAAGAAGTGGTGCTCCTGCCAAAGGAGGATAGGAGCTGTGAAGAGGAGAAAGGTGAGCGGCTGCGGCGTCCTGGATGCCCAATACAGCTGACTGTCGATCAAGAATACTAAGAAATGAAAAGGTAAAAAAAAGTGTAAGGATAATTGCGAAGGGCAAAAAAATTACGAGTAATTTTCGCATTCTTCACTTAAGCTAATCAAATTTTGTGACGCTGTCAACCTCAACAATATCAAAGCTAATTAAGCGTTAGTGAGGAAGCTAGCTGAGCAAAAAATCATGACCTTGAAGGAACTTCTTGCCAGCGATTGAGTCGGGGGACAAGAAGCGAAGCAATCTCCTCAGCTTGCTGGTGATTCATGTGCAGTCCTTTCTCCATATAGACAACTGTGTTGGCAATCATCTTCTCCATGGTAATGTCCGGCTCAGTAAATCTGCCTGCCTGCCAACAAAACCTGCAGTACTCAGAGTTCGGTGAACCATCCTGATTAGTGCCTAATATATCAGGTGAACTCAAAGGCATTCCACAACTCTGACAACGGGGTGTTTGATCTTCCATAGTCTGAGTATACCAAACAGGTTATTGTGCTGATGGAGATAAAAGGGCATCAACAAGCTCCATACCCGTTCGATAGCCAGGCCTTATACGAAAGAGGAAGAACCTATTTTCTTGTGTTACCTGCATGCCGGGAATAGTACTCACGGCTGTACGAAAACCGGCTTTTTTTACCAGATCGATAGCATTATTGTCGAAAGCTCCGTAAGGGTAGGCAAAAGAGACTACTGGTTTGTGAATCAAATCTTCAAGTTGGTATTTACTTTGAGCAATTTCACGCTGAGCAAAAACAGGGGAGACACCTTTGAGCCAGACATGATGCATGGTATGAGCTCCAATTTCGACATAAGGACTTTTGGCTATTTCTTTGACTTGAGAGGTCAGCAAATAATTAGGCTGATCAAAAAACCCAGGCACGAGATAGGCGACAACTGGTATTTTTTCCTTGGTAATAATCGGGAAGACATCGGTATAAAAGTCACGATAGCCATCATCAAAGGTGATAACGACGGGTCTTTTGGGAAGAGGCATAACTCCATCGATAATATCTGCGACCTCTGCCATCGTAAGAAAAGTGAAATTGTTCTGTTTAAGCGTTTGAACCTGCGCTGCAAAAGCATTGGGAAGGATATCTAGTGACTGCCGAATCGTATCTTTTGGATCTTTAACTATCTCAACATAATGATACATCAGGATTGGGATCTCATAGGAGGCAGAGCTACTCGCAACGGGATGAGCATGTGTCACTTCCTGTGGAACAGTATTCTGTTCGTTTTTCTTGGTCTCAACTTCACCATGGTGAGGCGCAAATAGATAATAGGGAAAATACAAAAAAATAAGATAGACGATAAGCGCAAAGCCTAACACGAAAAGAATCTTTTTCTTAATAGTCCCTGTCGAATGAGTGGGTTTATTTTTTATCATAGGAGATTATTTTACAAATACGCTGAAAGAAGAATCTTGAGACCTAAAGCAATAAGGACAATACCCCCAAGCATATCCAATTTCCCGCGAAAAAGTGTACTAACGCTACTTGCGAAAAGAAACGCGATGACACAAAGAGCAAAAGTAACTATCCCAATAATACTCACCGAGAGAATAAGCGGAAGAGTTACCAATCCCAAACTAATCCCCACCAAAAAAGCATCGATACTGGTGGCAATTGCGAGGAGAAAAAGTGTCTTGGTTGAAAGAATGCTGCGGATTTTTTCTTTGCGAGGACTTCGCGCTTCCTTGAGCATCAGCCATCCAATCCCAACCAGAAGAATAAAAGCGATCCAAGGAGCAAGAACAGTAACAATACTTTTGAGGCTGTTGCCAATAACCCAGCCAAGAAGGGGCATCAGGGCCTGGAAACCGCCAAAAAAAATTCCCACACGCAAAGCATGTTTGTAGCGAGCCCGGTCTATCTCAAGGCCGCTAGCAATACTCACGCTAACTGAGTCTAATGCCAAAGAGACTGCAATGACCAGAATTTGTAGCCAACTTCCCATCTTTTTAGTCTACATCTTTTACTTTTTGGATAAAAGACTAGCCGCTACTCTCTTTCTGCTCTTTTTGAACTCATCTTCATGTTCGCTTCGCCACTCTGTCCAGGCTGCAATAGCGATAACTTGAATCAAACCAGCAATCGGTGCAGCAAAAAGCGCACCGATCACTCCATAAAGTTCCGAGCCGGCAATAAGCGCGATAATTGAAACCAATGGATGAAGTCCTACAGCTCTTCCTACAATTCTTGGTCCTAAGATATCTCCCTCGATGATATGAATGATAATAAAGTAAATAAGGACAAAAACAGCCGTCAACCACCCCTGCGTCAGAGCAAGGAGGATACAAATCGCGCCAGAGATAAAAGTACCAATGATCGGAATAAACTCAAGAAAGCCAGCGATTACTCCTAAAAGCAAAGCGTAGGGGACATGAAAAAGTGCCATGCCAATTCCGACAAAAAGACCAATGATCACAGACAGAATAATTTGCCCACGAATATAATTGCCGATAATCAATTGCGCAGACTTGAGCAAGAATTCCAGTCGATGTTGTTGTGAGGAAGGAGTGTTCTCCTCGATCCGTTGTCGAAGAGCCGCACCATCGATCAGCAAATAAATACTGATAATTGCCACAACTGCCATATCAATGAGAAAAACAACGACACTACTCAGTACAGGAATAATGCTAGAGGTCAATTTTTCAGCTTGCCCTGTCAGCTCATTCTCCAATGCGGTGATCTGAGAAGAGGTAATCCCAAAGCTTTGTAAGGTTTTGTGCAAAGGCGTCCGGGTGCTACTCTCAACAGCCAGAAAATGTGATAAATTGGTCGCCAAAAAAGCAAATTCGCCAATTGCAGTACTGATCACAAGATAAACAAGTGCGCTGATAAAAAGCAAAACAGCCGAGTATGTCACAAGAATTGCCAAAATACGGGGCATGAACTTTGCCAAAAAATCCACAACTGGTACCAAAGCATATGCAAAAAAAGCAGCAATAATGATAATTGCCACTGTACCGCTCACAAAAGAAAGCAGCCAAAAAAGCATGCCTGCCACCACAATCCAACCCAGAATTGTCAAAGGAATATCTCGCCTTTTGGCCC
>DASZRR010000148.1:0-3301 GCA_035549055.1 Patescibacteria group bacterium
TGCCGATTCAATCCGATGCTAAATTCTTCATCCAAACACTACTTGAAAACATAAAAAATACAGATCTTCCCGATATTTCAGAATGGTTGAAGTATTGTAATAGAATTAAAAAAGCCTATCCTATTGTTCTTCCAGAATATAAAAAACAAAAAAAATTAGTGAATTCTTATTATTTTACTGATGTCCTTTCTGATTTGTTACGAGAAAACGAAATAATCGTCACTGCTAATGGAACTGCTTTTACTGGCACTCTGCAGTCCATAAAGTTGAAAAAAGGACAACGACTCATTAGTAATATTGGCTGTGCCTCGATGGGCTATGATTTACCTGCAGCAATCGGAGCATGTATTGCTAACAATAAAAAGCGAGTCATTTGTATCTCAGGCGATGGTAGTATTCAAATGAATTTGCAGGAATTACAAACAATAGTCAATTATAAATTACCCATCAAAATTTTTATTCTCAATAACGAAGGTTATTTGGCGATTCGTAATACACAGGATGGCTATTTCGCTGGTAGATACTATGGAGCAGATAAGGCTCATGGGGTCGGACTACCTGATATGGTCAAAATTGGCAGAGCGTATGGCATTAAATCGCTGAGGATAAAAAATCAGCGCAATCTCAAAGAGAAATTACAAAAAGTACTTGATACGCCTGGACCCGTGATTTGTGATATTATGATGCCCCCTAAACAGCCATTAATTCCCAAAGTTACGTCAGAAGTAAGACCTGATGGGAGAGTTATCTCCAAGCCACTTGAAGATATGTTTCCTTTCTTGGAGCGAGAAGAATTTTATAAAAATATGATTATTGAGCCTCTCAAGGAAGACTAAAGGGGACCTCCACTCTGGATATGAAACAACAGAAATTAAAAGTAGCTATTTTTGGTGGATCAGGGTTCGTCGGCAGAAATATTGTTGAACAGCTGGATACCAGATATGAACTTTTAGCCCCAACTCGGCAGGAACTTAATCTTCTTGAGGAGAAGAGTGTACAAAGTTTTTTAGCCAAAGCAACTCCTGATGTCGTTATTCATGCCGTCAATATTGGCGGGACGCGAAAAGACAAAGATACTGAGCTTATTTTTTTTAACAATCTACAGATGTTTTTTAATGTTGTGCGAGCTAAATGTTATTATAAAAAGCTCATTTTCTTAGGTTCAGGAGCAGAGTATGATAAGCGAAATCCATTAATCAAAGTCAAGGAGACAGATTTTGGCAAGAGTATTCCAGCTGACTATTATGGTTTGTACAAATACATTTGCTCAACTGTCATTGCTGGTCTTGACGGAGCAGTAAGTTTGAGAATTTTTGGACTTTATGGAAAGTATGAGGATTACAGCATTAAATTTATCTCAAATACTATTTGCAAAAGTATTTTCAACATACCAATAGTTATCAATCAAAATGTGTTTTTTGAGTATGTCTATATCGATGACTTTATAAATATATTGCAGCATTTCATAGATCATACGCCAAAGCATAAATTCTACAATATAGGAACAGGGGAAAAAGTCGAGCTAAAAACACTTGCTAAAATTATTAATAATCTGGCAGAGAAAAAACAAAATATTTCACTGCGAAAAAAGAGCCTTAGTAAAGAATATACTTGTGATACAAAATTACTTAAAACAGAAATCTCTAATTTCCGTTTTACTCCGGTTGAGGTTGCAATTAGGAAACTATATAGTTACTATGAGGAAAATAAGTTAAAGCTTGATAAACAAAGGTTACTTGATGACCATATTTAGAAGATCACTTCAAAAATGGCTTGAGGAAACTGCTAATGACTTCTTCTAGTCTATCTATATGTTCTTTTTCCATACCGTGATGCACACCGACGACAAATCCTCGCTCCATAATCTCTTCACTTACGGGATATGAGTCCGATGTGTCGCGGTGAATAATCTTCTTAAAGCCTGGCTGCTTGGTAACAACTCCTGTAAAGATAGGGCGTGTCTGAATGTTGTTTTTTTCAAGAAAAGTTACAATATCAAGTCTCGTGAAGGGAGCAGTCTTTCTAATCGTCAAGGGAAAAGAAAGCCATTGCGTTTGAACTTTTGGATCCTGAATAGGAAGAGCAAAAAAATCCGCATACTGAGCAAAAAACTTTGACAATCTCTGAAAATTTTTTTCTCTTTTTCTTTTAAACTTTGGCAGTTTTTGTAGTTGCACGTTGCCAAATGCCGCTCCCATCTCAATGGGTAAGAAGTTGTAGCCTATCTCGCCAAAAATAAATTTTGCATCATAAGGCAACCTCCCAATTTTGGTGGCAAAACGAAGATCCAAATCTTCTGACTCATTGAGCGAAGCAGATCCTCTCCCCCAACCTCTCAGGACCTTGGCACGGTCTCTCCACTCAGGATTGTTGACCATCAGCATCCCTCCACCCCCACCTGCTGTAATGATATGGGATCCATAAAAACTGGTGGTTGAGATATCTGAATAGGTACCGGTGGGATGACCTTTGAAAGTAGCACCTAAAGTGTCACAGGAATCTTCGATATAAAACAATTTATGCCGCTTGGCGATACGAGAGAGAGCTGCCATATCGGGAATATTGCCAAGTAAATTAGGTACGAAAATTGCTTTGGTCTTGCGGGTAATTGCTTTCTCAACTTTGGTAACATCAATCTGATAAGTCTGTGGAACAACATCCACAAAGACGGGAACGAGTCCTTTCATCACAAGAGGCGCAACAGTCGTTGAAAAAGTAAGCATCGGGGTAATGACTTCTGATCCTTTTGGTAAATCCAAAAGCTCAACAGCAAGTAAATTGGCGCTTGAGCCGGAGTTGGTCATGATACCAAATTTCTTGCCAAAATAATCGGCTACTTTTTGTTCGAAGGTTGATGTCTCTTTGCCAAGAATTGTGCGGTGTTCTCTGAGAACTTTGAGTACTGCCTGCTCTTCTTTCTCATCATGGACAGCTTTGGCGTAGGTCACTCGAAGAGATGGTGAGGATTTCATCGCTAACTCAATATTAATGAATATCTGAGAGAAAATCAATACCTTGGCACATGGACAACTGAAGTCTATAATACAACTATGATCTTTGTTCAGCCATACCGAATGATCGTGGTCAGTCTCTTTTTTTCAACTTTACTCATCCTCGCTACGGCGTTTTATTATTTTATCTATCCAAAGAAAAAACCAAACCTTTTTGTTCTTCTTATTCTTATTTCACTTTTACCTCTTATCAGTATTCTTAGGCAGGGATCATATGAAAGTGGCGATTTATCTCTACATACTAAATTAGCGATGCAGTTTTTTGACAATCTTCATGAAGGAGTCTTGAT